>PXDM01000175.1 GCA_003565055.1 Paracoccaceae bacterium | reverse complement strand
GCGATGCGCGTCTTCTGGCCATTTCCAAGGTCATTGCACCTGTCCTAGATCCCGGGTTGAGAGTGGCGGGCTAGGAGCAACGCCAACGTCCCTTGAACATAACTTAGTGTAAGTGCATCGCTTGCCTGAAAGGGTCTCTGCTTGCGGGCGGAGACCCGGAAGCACAATAGCGAGCCGCAGCAGGCTATGCTCCGATCATAACGTAGTTGTCAATTCGCATGGTTGTCGCTCCATGTTTTGTCATTCGCAATTTATGCCGCGCTTGGGATGTGTGGCAGCTTCGGGGGAGCCTGAGCAATATGCGCTTTGTCCGCTTCGGGCCGAAATGTTGCCAGCAGGGACCGATGGGTCTAAGCGACTACGGTCAGGAAACGCTTGAAGATGTCGTTGCCTTGCCACTGCCAGCTGCGGGGGCTAAGCCTGACCTTTGCTGACGAGGGTGACGGTCCCGCCCCCCGCACTGCGCTGCACCAACGCCTCCTGGCCGGTCTCATTGCGCAGGATGAGCGCGCGGGAGATGTCGGGCAGCGCGAGCGCAAAGCCCTCTGCGGGCGTGCCCTCCAGCACCAGACGCAGCGCGCGCCGGGCGATCACGAGGGGCACGGCAACTGTGCCCCCGGCCAAGCAGTCGATCACAGCACTGGCGGTCAGCGCCAGATCCAGCGCATCGGTCGCATCATTGAGGGTGACCTCTTTCTGGTTCTGGGCGGCGGCGACATGGGGGGCGGCAAGATTGGGGCTCGACATTCAGGTGATCTCCAGAGTTGCGACGCAGGCAAAGCCGCGTCCGATCGCCGCGCTGATCTGGACGACAGAGAGGCTCAGGCTGCTGGGCGGGGTGGCGAAATCCGCGGCGATATCGGCGCTCGCATAAAGCGTGGAGGGGGTTTGCGAGCGCAGCGTGCGCAGGACCGCACCGCCCGGGCTGGCGAGGATATCGACCTCATAGGCCTCGGCCGTCTCGGCCAGCGGCACGCTGCCCGTGCCATCGCGCAGATCGCCGCCGATCCGGGTGCGGCGGATCCAGCTGATCTCGATCCCAGCCTCAATCCCGGCGCTGACTGGCCGCGCGCGCAGATGCACGGGCGCATAGGGCATGAGATCGCGCCCCAGCGCGCGGTCCTCGAGGATGGGCGCGCGGTCGAACTCTGCGCCTGTGCCCACAGCGCGCCAGCGCCGCGAGAGGCCCAGCTCGCCCAGAGGCAGGAGCGTGCTCCGGATGCTTGCGGGCTCCAGCAGCAGAAACCGCGTGCCCACCGGATGGGGGGTGGCGGCAAAGACATCCGTGCCGCGCCGCCCGCGCAGAAACCCGCGCAGAGTGAAGCTGTCCTCCGCCGCGATCACGGCCTCGCGAAACTGCACGATCTCGGGCGTGCCATCTGCGCGCAACAGCAGCGCGGCATTGGCCCCGTTCAGCAGGGCCTCCTGCGTGACGCTTTCCAGCCGGCCAGAGCCCACGACCATCGCCAGCGACAGCACGCTGTCGTCATCGGTGGCAAAGACCGCGCGCGGAGAAGGAAATGGCTGCGTGAGCACGCCCCAGGCCACAGCCGTGCTGCTGGATGCGACAAACTCCCAGCTCGCGCCATCGGCACTGCGCCAGAGTGCGGCACCGGGCCAGCTGCCTGCGCCAAAGCCTGCCATCATCACTGCGCGGCGCGACAGCGTGCGGCCCGGATCATCGATATCGCGCAGAAGCGGCAGGTCGGGCAGGAAGAGCTGGGTCTGCGCTGCCAGATCCACAGTCTGAACCGGCCGGCCCCTACCGCCATCTGCCGTCAGCTCGGAGGCATATTCCGCCACCTCCTGCGCGCGCGCCTGAATGGCCAGCGACAGATCCGCGCCCAGATCGACGCGCTCGAGCCGGGCAACATGGCTTGCGCCGGAGGGCAGCGTGAGGGCCACGACATCGGTGGGCTCAAGACGCAGGTAATCGCTGGGCAGGCGCGCCTCATAGGTGCTGCGCTCGGCCCAGGCCGTGTAGAGAAGCCGCGCTGCGATGCTCTTGGCCATGCCGGCTGTGAGCGCCATGGGCAATTCCAGTGTGAGCGCGTTGCGCGAGGCCATGGTCGGGACGGGACTTGCCACGCGGCGCGCGGTCTGGGTGCCCTGCGCATACTCGGCCGCACTGTCCATGTAGAGGATGTTCACCCGCGCCGGCAGATCGACCTCCTGCGCGCGCCGTTCGCGCCAGGCCGCGCCGGACCCTGCCTCCAGCCGGATCAGATGCTGAGGATCGAGGGTGAGCGCAGGGGCGCGCCCGCGGGTGCGGAATGCCAGCCGGTCATCGCTTTCCACCCCATCGAAGAAGAAGGCCTGTGCCAGCGGATCAAGGGCTGCGCGGATCGTGGCTTGCCGCCCCACAACATAGCCGGGCAGACTGGCGGAAAGCTCGCTGACATCGATATCGGCCAATGACAGACCGCCGCGTGCGCACAGATCGGCCACGATGCTGGCAAGGGGGACGCCTTCGGCGCTGGCGCGGCCGATCCAGAGCCGGCTGAAGCGGCCATTGGGGTCATAGGCGATCAGACTGTCGCTGACCCCGTCATAGACCTG
>PXDM01000149.1 GCA_003565055.1 Paracoccaceae bacterium | reverse complement strand
TATAGTCCGATAATATATATTATGTTAACTAAGAAGAAGGGGGCATAAAAATATCGCTCAGTGTTAACCAAAACTTGGCCAGGCAATTTACTCCGCTAAAAGTAAAAATGTATAATTCATGCCGCATAAAATATCAACTGCGATTTCTTGGGCTTCCCATTATTAGCCTTAACGGTGCATACGCCTATCAAAAGCACCGGTAGCCATACCGTGATGTTCTCCCCGACTTCGTTTTAACTCATAAAACGCATTTAAATCCGGGATAAAGTGACGTGCAGAAACAGCAGATTATCTTGAGCTAATTGGATAGTCATATAAATTTTTAATTTCTCTCTTGAAAAAACAAAGGAACTAATATATAATTGGGTTAACTAATTAGTTAAGTTAACCAATAGGTTAAGTCAGGTGGTGTGGTGGCAAGGTGTGAAATTCAAATACGAAAATGCTGAGGTGGAAGAATATTTTAGCGATTTTAAACTAATGAAAAAGAAAATGGGTAATATTATCGCAAGAAGTATAAAGAAGCGGTACGACAATTTAAAGGCTGCTGCAAATTTTAGCATTTATTTGAGCACAGGCCTTGGCAAACCCCATCCATTGTTCGGTAATTTAAAAGGATATTATGGAATTAGTATTTCTGGGAATATTAGGCTTGTTGTCAGACCTGAAACAGATAGTTTAGATTCCGCTTCTTTAAAAGAATGTGACACAATCATTATAAAGGGGGTGGTGGATTATCATGGCCAAAAACATGAATGGCTTATCCCTTGAATTTATTATTCATCCAGGAGAAACCTTGAAAGAAGTGCTGGAGGATCGGGGTATGAGCCAAAAAGAACTGGCTTTTAGAACCGATGTAAGTGAAGCGCATATTAGTAGTTTAATTAACTGTCAAAAGGATATTTCAGTTTCTTTCGCCAAAAAGTTAGAATATGCACTGGATATTGACGCTAGTTTCTGGATTAACCTACAGGCAAATTATGAAAAAGAGCTGGCAGATTTTAATGAAGTGAATAATATATCTTATGAAGAAATTGATATTTTGAAAAAGTTAAATGATATTGTGCAATATATGCAGCAAATAGGGCTGATAGATGAAGAGACCAACGATTCGCTACTTGTAATCAAATTAAGGAAAAAACTAAATGTTAGCAGTTTAATCAGGATTCCCGATGTTTCACAAGCAGCAGCTTATCGACTGGCGACTTCAGCGGATACAGATCTACACGTTTTGTTTACTTGGTTAATGATGTGTGACTTAATTAATGAGGAATATAAAATTGGAAAAAAGCTTGACGTTGAAAAGTTAAGAAGAAAAATCCCTCTGATTAAAGAATTAATGTTTGAGCATGCTACAAACATTCAGCTGCGGCTAAGAACTATTTTTGCTGAGTGCGGTATAAAGTTTTCGATTGTTAGACATTTTAGAGGCGCCCCAGTTCAAGGTGTTATAAAAAAAGATGATGATGGCTCGCTTAGTTTAATTATAACCAATAGACACAAGTTTGCAGATATTTTCTGGTTTACTCTTTTCCATGAAATTGGACACATTCTTAACGGAGATGTTGTGAATCAATTAATTGACTATGAATTTGAGGAGAATGAGGTTGAAGAAAAAGCGAATGAGTTTGCTTCGAATACTCTCGTTGAACTAGATAAGTATAATCAATTTGTTAATAGCGGAGATTATTCTTTAAACCCTATAAATAAGTTCTGTACTGCAGTTGGAATCCCTAACTTCATCCTCATCGGGAGGCTTCAAAAAGAGGGGTATCTTAAATATCACCATTACCCAGCAGAAAAAATTAAATATGAAATAGAGGATCTTGAAGCTTCCCCCTACCCCCGGGGGTAGGGGGAATTACCGCCCTACCAGTACCCGGGTGGTCAACTTTTCGGTTACCGTACTGGTCACCGTTTACATCTCTCCACTCATAAAAGCAACTCCCCGAAGTGCTTTATATTGGACCATCCACTGTCCTAAATACCTCCCCTCCCCTCTGCTTTTTTTATAATTACAGAGCTATGTAAACTAACAACCAGTATGACATTTTCTTCTGCCAACTGTTGGAATATCTGCTTTGCCTTTACATGATAAGCATCCCCACTGTTCACAGCCGCTACTATACTTGATGTATCTAAAAAAACGGTCCGCATTATTTATTATCCTCTGTCAGGTAAGCATCGTGCTCTTCAGCCAGGTTCTCTGCTCCTTTGAAGCTTCCAATCAGGTTAAAAAAAGTACTGTCTTTAGAAAAAACCGGCAACTTACTATTTTCTTTAACTGCTTTCATGCGAATCTTCAACTACCGCCATTATCCCTGTCCTGTCTGGGAAGGTAACAAGTAACACAATGGTGTTAAGTTAGACGAGGCTACAGCGGCGGAGTAGCCGGTTCTTTAATCTTTGGTCTCTGGTCTTTGAAAAATAAATAAAAAACTAGCAGCGGTGAGTGTGGATAATGTGGGCAACTCGGTTATTCAAGCTTGATCAACCGTCATACCAACTAACGGGGCGGTAATTGTTTTGCACAAATAACAGAACTGGAAGTGTAAGCAGTG
>PXDM01000502.1 GCA_003565055.1 Paracoccaceae bacterium | reverse complement strand
GTGGTGTTGGTACATTTTACATCACTTATCACTATACCGATACGGTAGGATGTACCTATACCATTACCGCCCCAACCACAGTGTATGAACTCCCCACCACAGCCAATGCAGGCCCCGATATTGTTGCAACATCCGATACTGTGACATTGTCTGGCAACAACCCTTCCACAGGCTCTGGATTGTGGAGTGTGATCTCAGGATCGGGAGGTTCCTTTGCGGCCAACTGGGATCCATCCACCACCTTTACCGGCAACCCTAATGAAGTATACCTGCTGGTATGGAGCATCTCCAGTGGCCCTTGCCCTCCAAGCACCGATACAGTGATGGTCACCATGCCAACCGGCCCTTCACTGCCATCCATTATGTGTGGAAGCCCGGCGTATACACTCTATGTACACCCTACTGATAACGGAAGATCCGCATGGGGTTGCAGTGGTATCGTTGCAGGTGCCAGCAGCGACGACGATGGCGCCGGCAACACCGCGCTGATCGTCCAAATGTGCCCCCAAGGGAGCGCCGCCTCCATCTGCGATAACCTCGTTGCCTACGGATACTCCGACTGGTACCTCCCGTCTTATAATGAACTTGAATGCCTCAGAGCCAATGAAAGCTTCATCGGAGGTTTTGTTTCAGGTGGATACTGGTCGTCAACGGAAGGGTCAGGTATCTTGACCTCCAATGCCAAAATGAGAAACTTCCCTTCCGGTATGAGTGGTCACAGCGGAAAAAGTAATGTGCACAACATCCGTTGCGTCAGAAAAGACACCAAATAGCATGAAATTTTGGGGAAAGGGGTTTACATCCCTTTCTCTGTCATTTGTTTGATGATGTTCTCGGCCCCCTCAGCAATCTGACTGATGGATGCATCCAGCATGTAACAAGGTGTGGAGAACACATTGTTTTTTGCATCATGAAACACCTCTCCATGGCTGGTTTTATGGTGGGTGGCTCCAGTCTTCTCTACTTGCTCAGCTGTGCCGGCATCACTTCCAATGGTCACCTCAACACCATCCATAATGGCAGCCACCACTGCAGGTGAAATACACAACGCTCCTATCGGCTTACCCACCAAAGCAAACTGCTTTACAACCTTTGATAAATCATCATTTACCTCACAACCGGCACCGTCAAAGGCAAACGAAGATAGATTCTTTGCTACGCCAAATCCACCCGGAAGCACCAACCCATCGTAATACTCAGGAATCAACTTGTCTAATCCTTTGATGTTGCCACGGGCAATACGCGCTGACTCCACCAGTACATTCCGCACCTCATCAACCGCCTCACCGGTTAAATGGTTGATCACATGGTGCTGTTTGATGTCAGGTGCGAACAAGTCATACGAATGACCCAACTTGGTAATGGCTAACATGGTAAGCGTTGCCTCGTGAATCTCAGCACCATCATACACCCCACATCCTGATAAAATAACTGCAAACTTCTTCATAACTAGACTTTTATTTTGTTTGTTTTTGATGTTTTTTACTTTTTTCCACCCTTATTGGCTGCGCCACCCTTTGCGGTAGGCTTTTCTGAAGAACCTGTAAAACCGCTTCCCCTCGGTGTATTGAAGCACGGAGGTTCTCCATCGGGAACCGGGGTACTTCAAGGCATCCTGTTGGCCAAGCCTGTAACCAATCTGCTCCTGGATCAAACGGGTTTGTGCAGGAGGATAACCCCTTGAAGCCAATGCATCCACCATGCGCAAAGAGGATCTCAGGTCTTCCTTTTCGAGATAGTAGTAGGCGGCAGAGAGTATGTAGTTGAGGTTCTGTTTGAGGACATGTGCAGCAAAAGGTTCGTGGGTAAGACCCATTACGCCAAGATCGTGTTCATTAAAGATGCTTTCTGCCTTAAGATATGCTGTGAGTGATTCGGCATTTTTATAGAGCGACAGCATTTCGCTGGCTCTGTCCATTTGCTCCTGGTATTGGATAGCGTGTGTGATCGACTGCAACCGTTTGTTCGGCAGCGTGTCGCTTAACCCACAATCAGCATGTTCTCCTGCAATGGCGATGGCTTGCCTGTAAGCGGTTCCCGCTGCTATGAACTGTTTGTTTTGTTCGTGATCACGCCCTTTGCTGAGCTGCTCTTCAAAGAGGGATTGTTGCTGTAAACAGGCTGCACTAACCATTCGTGCCTGTAACGATTCCAGCCGGCTTTCCAACACCTGGTTCTCTTGCAGGTCATACCTGGCGCGAAGGGTAAGGATCTTTAACAGTTTCTCCTTTGTGGCCATATAGGATGCATCCCCTAGCATACGCTCCAGTTGGTCGGCATCGGTCATCAGGGTTTGAAGCGCAGCGGTACGTCGGTACTCTCTTAAGATTTCGTCGAATGAAAATCCACCTTGCTCTTCAAGTTTAAAGGCTTCATCGAAATGTTGTAAAGCGCCCCGGTGGTCTTTCATTTCCAGTAACGACTTTCCGGTAACGATGGCTTGTTGGTAATGGCGCTGCCGGATTCGTCCGGTTACCTGTATCGCTTCCGGGGTGTTGTTAACAAATCCATTCCATTGCTGACGGTATAGTTCGGCTTCACTCATTAAAGAGCCTGCTCGTCCC
>PXDM01000382.1 GCA_003565055.1 Paracoccaceae bacterium | reverse complement strand
TTCGGCGCGCGCCGCGTGATCGACACGCCCATCACCGAGCATGGCTTTGCGGGAATCGGCGTCGGCGCGGCCTTTGGTGGCCTTCGCCCCATCGTCGAATTCATGACCTTCAACTTCGCGATGCAGGCGATTGACCACATCATCAATTCGGCGGCCAAGACGCTCTATATGTCCGGCGGCCAGATGGGCTGTCCGATCGTGTTCCGTGGCCCGAACGGCGCTGCAGCCCGCGTGGGCGCGCAGCACAGCCAGTGCTATGCGGCCTGGTACAGCCATATTCCGGGACTGAAAGTCGTGATGCCCTATTCGGCGGCGGATGCGAAGGGCCTTCTGAAACAGGCGATCCGCGATCCGAACCCGGTGATCTTTCTGGAGAATGAGATCCTCTATGGCCGCAGCTTCGATGTGCCGGTGCTCGATGATTTCACCATCCCCTTCGGCAAGGCGAAGATCTGGCGCGAAGGCTCAGATGTGACCATCGTGAGCTTCGGCATCGGCATGACCTACGCGCTGGAAGCGGCAGAGCGTCTTGCCAAGGACGGGATCAGCGCCGAGGTCATCGACCTGCGCACGATCCGGCCCATGGACACCGACGCGATCCTCGCCTCGGTGATGAAAACCAACCGGCTTGTGACGGTCGAAGAGGGCTTCCCGCAGAGCTCGGTCGGCAATTACATCACCTCCGTGGTCATGCAGGAGGCGTTCGACTATCTCGACGCGCCGGTGATCAATCTCTGCGGCAAGGATGTGCCGATGCCCTACGCGGCCAATCTCGAAAAACTTGCGCTGGTGACGACCGATGAAGTGGTCGAGGCTGTGCGCAAGGTGACATATCGCTGAACGGGGGTCAGACAGATGCCAACAGAAATCCTGATGCCCGCCCTCTCGCCCACGATGGAAGAAGGCACGCTCGCGAAATGGCTGGTCAAGGAAGGCGACACTGTCGCCTCCGGTGACATCCTGGCCGAGATCGAGACCGACAAGGCCACGATGGAATTCGAGGCCGTGGATGAAGGCGTGATCGGCAAGATCCTGATCGACGCTGGCTCCGACGGGGTGAAAGTGAACACCCCCATCGCGGTTCTGCTCGCCGATGGCGAATCCGCCTCGGATATTGACGCATCGGCAGCGGCTGCGCCGGAGGCGAAAGCCTCCGCGGGCGCGGAGGCGGCTCCCGCAGGGGGCTCCGACGCGCCCGCTTCCCCGGCCCCTGCGCCCGCGCCCGCGCCGCGCAGTGACGGCACGCGCATCTTCGCCTCGCCCCTCGCACGGCGCATCGCCGCCGATAAAGGGCTGGATCTGAGCCAGATCACGGGCTCAGGGCCGCATGGCCGTATCGTCAAGGCCGATGTCGAAGGGGCGTCCAGCGCGCCCAAGGCCGCAGAAGCCGCCCCGGCTGAGGCCCCGGCCAAAGCCACGAAATCTGCGCCCGCTGCGATGGCGTCAGGCCCAAGCGCCGATCAGGTCGCGCGCATGTATGAAGGGCGCGACTATGAGGAAGTGGCGCTTGACGGCATGCGCAAGACAGTCGCCGCCCGCCTCACTGAGGCCAAGCAGACAATCCCGCATTTCTACCTGCGCCGCGAGGTGCAGCTTGATGCGCTGATGGCCTTCCGGGCTGATCTCAACCGACAGATGGAAGCGCGCGGCGTCAAGCTCTCGGTCAATGATTTCATCATCAAGGCCTGTGCCATGGCACTTCAAGCCGTGCCGGATTGCAATGCCGTCTGGGCCGGTGATCGGATGCTGCGACTGAAGCCGTCGGATGTGGCGGTCGCTGTGGCGGTTGAGGGCGGGCTGTTCACGCCTGTCCTGAAAGACGCGCATCTCAAGTCGCTCTCGGCGCTCTCGGCCGAGATGAAAGACCTCGCCGGTCGCGCGCGCAACAAGAAGCTCGCGCCGCATGAATATATCGGCGGGGCCATGGCGATTTCCAATCTCGGCATGTTCGGGATCGAGAATTTCGATGCCGTGATCAACCCGCCGCATGGCTCGATCCTTGCAGTCGGTGCAGGGCTGCGCAAACCTGTGGTCGGCAAGGATGGCGAATTGACGGTGGCGACGGTCATGTCGATGACCCTGTCGGTCGATCACCGCGTCATCGACGGAGCACTGGGGGCAGAGTTCCTGAAAGAAGTCGTGAGCCTGCTGGAAAACCCGATCACGATGCTGGCCTGAAGGGTGTCAGAAAGGTGCGTGCGCAGCACGCACCTCTCGCGGCTTATTCCTCAAACGAGCCCCCGAAAAGCTGTTCCATCGTCAGCGATGGCTGCGCGCATCCGGCTTCGCCCACGATACGTGCGGGAATACCCGCCACAGTCTTGCGCGCAGGCACGTCTTCCAGCACCACCGACCCGGCAGCGATCCGCGCGCATTCGCCCACATGGATATTGCCCAGCACCTTCGCGCCCGCTCCGATCAGGACACCATCGCCGATCTTCGGATGCCGGTCACCGTCTTCCTTGCCCGTCCCGCCAAGCGTCACGGAATGCAGCATCGACACATTATCGCCCACAACCGCCGTCTCGCCCACGACGATCGAATGCGCGTGATCAATCATCACGCC
>PXDM01000419.1 GCA_003565055.1 Paracoccaceae bacterium | reverse complement strand
TTTAAGATTCTTCCCCGTGACTGGGGCAAGACCATACGAGTCACCCAACCAGGTCGGTACTACGGTCGCGACGCACCCGAGCAGGTTGAGTTTACACCCATGCCGCCCCCTGGCTATGAAGATATGAGCCTCGAAGAGGTTCGCGAGCACTTTGAGACGTTGCTCCGCAAAGAAGAGGATGCACTCCGCAGAGCACGCCGCAGGGGAGTACTTGGGCGACGCGGGATCCTTCGTATGGATCCTTTCTCGAGTCCCAACACGCCGTCGAAGAGAAGATCGCTGAGACCACGCTTTGCCACCAAGAATCGAAAACTGATGGCTGCTGCAATCGAGCTGCACCACCAATTTCAAGCTGCTTACCAGACGGCCAGGAGTCGGTGGCTCGCCGGTAAACACGTCATTTTTCCATGTGGAACGGTGCAGCTAACACAATGCGCCCCAATTCGCTGCAAGCCACCTGATCCGAATGAACCTGGCATCTTCCAGTTGACACGCTACTTAGATTAGCTAGCGCGTCATCTATTACGATAGACTCTGGGGGAACGTGAGTGCTTCATTGAAGCAGTTGAAAGCACTTCGCACCACTCTGTTCCCAGCAATACGTTGCCAGCCTCTTCTGCATATGGGTCGAGCTCCGTCATGGGACATTCCCGTCCGAGCACCGCTAATTCGTGGCTCCATTGGTTAGAACCTTGAGCAACTGGCCGTTGGTCGGCTGGTCGGCTGGTCGGAACCTCGGTCGGTCTGGTTTGGGTTTTTGGTTTTGGTTTAGTTTAGTCGGAACCTCTGTCGGTCTGGTTTGTTGGTGGTGGACGGTGGTCTGTTGAGTTGGGGTTGGCTGGAGGTTGGGGTTCGCGCGGTGCAGTGGTGGGTGTTATCGTCGCTACCGGCCAAACAATAAGCCTTGATAGAAGCTCCGCGATGGCGAAGAATGGCGACCCGCTGTCGTCGAACCAATCGGTATCATGAAGAGCTGCTGTGGTTGTTTTTCTCATTCTCATGCTCCCATTTCTCGGGTTGATACTTCCGCTGCTCGTGCAGCGTCATGGGCGTATCTTTTCCACGCTGGGAGCAGGAATCCCGACATTTGTCGCATTTGGACTCTTGTTGAGTCTGGCGCCCTCGGCACTTGCCAACGAAGTTCTGGTGGTTGGCCGTGATTGGGTGCCACAACTTGGTTTGAGTGCCGGGCTTCGTTTGGACGGCCTGGGATTTCTCTTTGCGTTGATGACGCTCGGGATCGGCCTGCTCGTCATCACCTATGCTCACTTCTATATGAGCAAAGACGATCGACTGGGGCGATTCTTCGCCTACCTGCTGCTCTTCATGGGAGCGATGCTGGGGATCGTACTCTCCGAGAATCTGCTGTTGATGGCACTCTTCTGGGAGATCACCAGCTTGAGTTCGTTTCTGCTGATTGGCTATTCCAGCACAGATGCAGAGGCTCGGCGAGGGGCGCGTATGGCCCTTACCATCACCGGCTTGGGCGGGTTGTGCCTCTTCGCAGGGCTGGTGATTCTTGGTCAGATCGTGGGCAGCTACAATCTGACCGAGGTTCTGTCATCAGGGGAGATGATCGTCGATCACGACTGGTATCTCCCGATGCTCATCTTGGTGCTGATGGGCGCCTTTACCAAGTCCGCTCAATTCCCGTTCCACTTCTGGCTCCCCAATGCAATGAAGGCACCAACCCCGGTCAGTGCCTATCTGCACTCAGCCACGATGGTGAAAGCCGGGGTCTTTCTGCTGGCACGCCTCCATCCAGCCCTGTCCGGGAGCGACGCATGGGTCTACCTAGTGGGCGGTGTCGGGATGGCGACCATGTGCTTTGCCGCGTACGTGGCATTCTTTCGCCATGACCTGAAGGGGCTTCTTGCTTATTCGACGATTAGCCACCTCGGACTGATCACTGCCTTATTTGGGTTCGGGTCCGCAGCTGCTGCGGTGGTCGGTGTCTTCCACATCATGAACCACGCGGCTTTCAAGGCCTCTCTGTTCATGACGGCAGGGATCATCGATCACGAGACCGGTACCCGTGATATTCGAATTCTGGGCAAGCTTCATAAGGCGATGCCTTACACTATGGTTCTCGCGCTGTTGGGGGCGGCCGCGATGGCGGGAATTCCTCTGCTCAACGGGTTCTTGAGCAAAGAACTCTTCCTCAAGGAGACGTTAGATGTTCCTCTGATGGCGGGAATGCCCTGGCTATTTCCCGTGATCGCCACGATCGGCGCTGTCTTCAGCATGGCGTATTCGGTGCGCCTTGTTCACGGTGTGTTCTTTGAAGAGCCCACGGAAGATTCGCCCAAACAGGGCCGAGATCCCTCGGTGGGAATGCTGCTTCCCGTTGCGATTCTGGTGGCGATCTGTGTGCTCGTGGGGATCGCGCCACAGTGGTCTGCCGGACCACTGCTGGCCACCGCAGCCCAGAGCACGGTAGGCGGAGAATTGCCCTATTACAGCCTGACATTATGGCATGGATTTACCCTGGAATTGTTGATGAGCGCCATCGCGATCGTCGGTGGTACGATCATCTACACCCAGCGCACCCGACTGTATTCGTTTGCCAC
>PXDM01000553.1 GCA_003565055.1 Paracoccaceae bacterium | reverse complement strand
GGCGACGCCCGGCTTTACAGCCCCGACGAGCCCTGCGACCTTGCGCTTCCGCGTCACTGTGACCTCCTCGGGCGAGACCGACACGGATGAGGTCACGATCACGGTCGCAGCCTTGCCCGCGCCCCCTGTTCCCGGCAGCGGGGAGGTCACCGAATACAACGACGTCGACGGTCATGTGACCTGGCGCGCGTATAGCTTCTTCGGGGATGGGACGCTGACCCTGAGCAGTCCCACCGAGGTCGAGTATCTGATCGTCGCGGGTGGCGGTGGGGGTGGTGGCGTCGCACAGGGCAACTCGGGCGGCGCTGGCGGCGGCGGCGCTGGCGGGATGCTGGAAGGCGCCCGCTCCGTCGCTTCAGGCTCGCATCCGATTGTTGTCGGCGCGGGCGGAACAGGTGCCAGCTGCCCTGTGAATTGTACCGCAGGTACGAATGGCGGGATATCCAGTTTCGACGGAATTGAGGCCAGCGGCGGTGGCCGCGGGGCCTTTGTCGGCAACAGTTCCGGCGCGGACGGCGGCTCCGGCGGCGGCGGGCGTTTGACTTCAGCAGGCGCGGGGGGCGCAGGCACCCAAGATCAGGGCAATGCTGGCGGAAGTGGCATTGATGACAACGCATTCAATATCGGTGGCGCAGGTGGTGGCGGGGCCGGGGCGCAGGGGGGCTCGGTCATCTCCAATGCAGGAGCTGACGGCGGGGAAGGCCGCGCCAGCAACATCACCGGCACAAGCCAGGTTTATGCCGGTGGCGGGGGTGGGGGCGGCTATGGCGCGTCACCGGGCGGATCCGGCGGCAGCGGTGGCGGTGGGGACGCACCCGCAGAGCGCGGTCCGGGCGTTAGTGGTGCCGCGAATACAGGCGGTGGCGGTGGCGGGGCAAGCGGCTCCGTATCCGGGCCGGGGTTCGACGGCGGCCATGGCGGCTCCGGGATCGTGGTGGTGCGCTATGTGATCAACACTGGCCCGACCGCGAATGCCGGGCCAGATGCCGATGTCGCTCCGGGGGATGAGGTCACGCTCGCAGGCACGACCTCGGATCCTGATAACAACATCACAAGCACCCAATGGACCCAGCTATCGGGCACCGAAGTCACACTCACCGACGCCGATACGTCCACGCCGAGTTTCACCGCTGCGCCCCTCCCCGCAGGCGAGACCAGTGAAACGCTCGTTTTCGAGATCGAGGTGACCGATGCGTTCGGCCTGACCGCAACGGATACTGTCACAATCACGGTCACGGCGCAGGCCGAATTGTCTGTCACGAAAACTGTCACCGTCTTCTCCGAAGATGGGAGCGCTTGCGATAATATGGCAGCCGAGCCCCCCGCCACACCGGCCTCGCCTGCTGCCATCCCTGGTGCTTGTCTGGAATATTTCATCACGGTCACAAATTCCGGACTGGTCGCGGCGGAGCAGGTCACGTTGCGTGATGAGTTGCCGGAGGTTCTGACCCTGCGCGCGACAGAAGTGGCGCCAGACACGACGGCGGGGACTTTGACCGAGTCGCCAGAATGCCCCCATGCAGGCTGCGTTATTACAGTCGAGGGCGGCATGATCGCCGCAGGTGCAACTGTCACACTGCGCATTCGGGCGACGCTCAACTGATGCCCCAGCCCATGCGCATGCGGCGCGCGGCAGCATGATGGGCTTCGACGCGCAGCGCGCCGATCCAAGCGCGCGAACACGTCGCCTCACGCCGCGCTGTTGCTCCGGAGGTTTTCACCGATCCCACGCACGCAGCGCGGGCGCTCAGAACCGGTCCAGCAAGCGGCGCAGATAGTCGAGCTCAGCTTCGGGGCGGTCAAGTTCTGCCGAACGGCGGCGCAATTCTTCGAGCAGGTCACGCGCACTGCGATAGACGTCCTCGCCCTGCAGCAAGTTGTCATCCGTGCCGACATCCCCACCCTGATTGCGCTCGCGTCCCAGAGGGTCGCGCTGCTGGCCGTCACCCTGCTCTTCAGCGGCCTGATCGCCGCCCTGCTGATCGCGCGCTTCCTGATTGCGGGCCTCATTCATTGCGCGCATGCCTTCGCGCATGGCTTCCATGGCATCGGCCTGACGGCTCAGCGCCTCTCCGGTATCACCATCCTCCAAAGCCTCGGCGGCCTCTTCCATCGCGCGTTGCGCGCGCTCCAGAGCCTCCAGCGCAGCATCGCCTTCGGCGGTGCCTTCCCCCGGCAAGGGCTGCAACTGCTGATCGCGCAAGCGCTCGGCAAGATCGCGCTGCCGCTCGCCCAGACCGCCTTGCTGCTGGCCTTCCCCTTGCTGGGAGCCCTCACCCTCGCCGCGCTGTTCTCCCTCGCCCTGTTGATCGCCTTCATCGGGCTGCGGCGCGCCATTGCGGAATTCATCCTGCAACTGGTTGAAGGTCTCATCAGACAAATTCTGCTGATCGCGCAAGGTCTCGCCCAGACCCTCCATCGCCTGATCGCCGGGCATGCCTTCGCCGCCCTGCCCTTCGGCGACCTGAAGATTTTCCAGAAGCGCATTGAGCTGTGCCAGAAGCTCCGCCGCCTCATCCATGCGACCTTCTTCCATCAGCTCCTGAATGCGGTCGAGAAGCTCCTGAATCTGG
>PXDM01000410.1 GCA_003565055.1 Paracoccaceae bacterium | reverse complement strand
GACTCCCACTGGTTGCTGTCGTAGAAATCCTCGTCGCGCGACATGTTCACGCGCCACGATGCCTGGCGGTCGAGTTCGCGCAGATAGTGGCTGATCAGTTTGTCGTGGAGGTCTTTCACGCGCTCGCTGTCGAGCGGGCTGCGTTCGACCTTCGCCACGTCGCCGCCAAACAGGTAGCGGTTTTCCGGGCCGTAACGGTCCTTCGGATCTGCGTCCCGAAACCGGGTTTCGATCGAGGACCGGCGAATATCAGAGGGTGCCATCGTCGTCGCTCACTTCCAGTTCGGTGACTTTGCCGGTCGCGTTGTCGATCACTTCCATGTCGGCAGTGATCTCGCGCGGGGCGTCGTCCCAGCGCGGCGGGGTGGTCAGGAGATCGTGCAGGCAGTCGCGGATGATGCCGATGATCTTGAGGGGATTCCTGGGGTTCGCGGGGTTGAACCCGAGGTTTGCGCAGAAATACCCGGCGTTGATCAGGCATTCCTTGAAATCGCCGGTTTCTTCGGCCCAGACGTGGGCGCGCGACAGGGGCACGACGCAGGGGACAACGCGCTCTACGCTCAGGACCGTGCGGCGCGGAGCCAGCACAAGGCAGGCTTCCCACTGCCCCCCGCGGCGCAGCCATGTGCAGTAGACCAGCACATCACCTCGCGGGATGATCTTGTGATAGGCCGTCAGATCAAGCGCCGGCCGGTAGTGCTCGGTCCCGTCGCTGTCGGCGCTCGGGTCTGCTTGCATCGCTTTTTGCTGCACGCTCACGCGACCATTCCCCCTCTTGCCCGGCCCCGCGAGGGGCGGCGTTGTGCGTTGATCAGGCGCGGGTCATAGCCCTGCGCCCATTGCCGGAAGGCGTCAGCCGCCTCCGAATGCCCAGCCAGCTTCTCGGGCTCGTGTGACCACACGCCGAGGCGCGCGTTCCACTTCTTGCCGTAGAGCTCGAGGTGTTCGAGACCGGCCTTGCAGCCTTCTTCATCGAACCAGGCGCGGCTGAATGCCTCGCGGGTCAACTGGATGCCGTGCTGGATGGTTTCGACCCGCGGGACGATGTGGAAATCCCAATCGGGCGCGAGTTCGCGCAGCATGTCGATCGGGGCGCCGACGCGATCCGACATCTGCCGGACCTGGGCCGCGTCATGGGGCAGGAAGTGCTTGCCGAACAGCCAGCCGGTTTCGCGCAGAACCTTGATGTAGTGCGCATAGCCTTCGCCCCAGCCTTCGATGTAGCGCAGGAAGCGCTCCTGCGCGCCGATGTGCTGCATCACCCAGATGCCTGTCCCGTCGCCTGCGCCGATATCCCAGAAGGTATGGACCAGCACGTTGGACACATGCGGGATCCGCGTGATCCGCCCGGACGCGCGGGCCGCTGCAAGCTGGTTGGTGTAGAACTTGCCCTCGATCGACCGCCGCCAGCACTCTTCCGGGCTGGACGGCATTTCGCGCCACATCTTCTCGTGGTCGCCCGAGAAGTCATTTTCCAGCTTGGCGACATACCAGGCGCGCTGTCCCGGCGTCAGCTTGGTGCGCTGTTCGCGCTCGATCACATCGAAATACTCGTGCTGCTCCGGCGTGATGATGACGTGTCGGGCCTCGTCATTGTCCAGCGCATAGCCGGGCTCCTTCCACCACGGGTAGAAGTGGAACTTGAACTCGCTCACGCCCGGTTCGCGCCCTGCCTGCGCGATCCGCTCGGCCCGCGTGGCAATCTCGTAGAATTCGCCTTCCTGCCCTTCGGCGGTGGATTCGATGATGGCAATACCTGTCGTCGGCACGGCCGGAAGAGATCCGGTGACGATCTCGACGGCCTTCTCGGGGAATTTGGCCGCGATCTTGCCCATCTCCGAGACATGCAGTCGGTGGATCGTGCCTGACCGCATGGACGTGGCAACACGGATGCTGCTGTTGTTATGTCCGAATAGAAGTTCCTTGGCGCTTTCACGCTTGAGCGGGAAGCTGGCGCGCAGGCTTTCGGGCAGGTTGTAATAGGCAAACCGCACCTTGTCGCGGAAGATGACCTCGGCATCGTCCAGGCTATGGGCGATGATCCCGCAGCGTTGATCCGCATTGAACAGAGCATGGTCGAGCCAAAGGACGGCCACAACCGTCGTCATACCCAGCTGGCGGGCTTTCAGGATCACGTTGCGATAGTGCAGTTCCTTCAATAGATCGGCTTGGTTTGCGTTCAGCTTGAACGGCATGACAAAGCCCTCGCCCTGGGCGCCCTCAGCTTTGACCATGATCTTGTAAAGCTGGCCCGAAAATATCCGCCACTCCCATGAGTCGAGGCACGCCAGAAACTCGGCCTCGGTCTGAGGCACGAAGTCTGGCGTGATCTGCGCCGGTATGGAGGTGCGTGAACTCATTCCACTTCCAACCCCGGATCATCCATCCATCCTGCCACCATCGCGGCGCTGATACCGCCGATCTGCGCCAGATCGCCGGGGTCTGCCCACGGGCGCCCGCCCACGATGGCCTGCGCCTCGCGCACGCGCTTCCGGGCCGCTTAAATCTCGACTTCCAGCCCCGGTTGCAGGCCCAGCGTTTCCCAAATCAGACTGCATATGTTTGCTTCTCGAG
>PXDM01000217.1 GCA_003565055.1 Paracoccaceae bacterium | reverse complement strand
GCGGCCGGCTGCCCTGCCTGCGGGGCCTTCGAGATGGTGATGATCGAGGGCTGCCGCACCTGTCGCGCCTGCGGGCATTCCGAATGCGGCTGAGCGCGCGGCGCGCTGGTGACCCCGGCAGTAGGCAAAGAGCCTATCTCTGCCAGCGGTTTGCAAGGTCCAACCCCCGACAATGGGGGCACTGAAAACGCAGGCGAAAATCTGCGGAAGTCCAACCTGAAACACCGCGAGACCGCCGCCCGGATGCGCCGCGCTGCCCGGCTGGCCGAGGCAATCGCGGATGCCGACCCCGAAGACGCGCGCCAGGTCATGACGGCAGCGCTGATCGATTTGCACGAGGGCCTGCCGCCGTCCGAGGTGATCCTCGACACCAGGTCAAAAGCGCAGGACTGGGCGAGGAAGGCGGGCGAGATCGAGCTGGTCACGCTTGCCGATGCCGCGCTGGCGCAGATCCATTGTCGAGCGCTCCACTTGCAGCACCGCAAGGCGCTGATGCGTCGGCTCTATCTTTCCCTGCCCCTCGAGTCCCGCATCCGTTTCATGCACTGGGCGCGCGAGGCCGAGGGATGATGTATATCGAGCGCCTGACCCGCCCCGAGCCCGTCGCGGATATTGCCGCGCTGCGCAGTCATCTGCGCATCAGCGGCGACCACGACGACGCGGACCTGACAGCCATGCACGCGGCCGTCGCGCACGAGCTCGAGGACGCCGCCGAAATCGCGCTGATCTGGCACGAGGTCAAGCTCACCCTCGACCGCTGGCCGGACAGCAACCGCGTGCGCCTGCCCATTGGCCCGGTTCTGGGCGCTTATCCGCCTTTCACTGTCACGGCAGACGGCGACGAGATTTCCGCCGACCTGATCCCCGGACAGCGGCCCGTGATCATTCTGCCAGACCCGCCGCCAGGCGCACGACATGCGCAGATTGTGATCTTGTATCGCGCGGGCTGGGGCGAGGCCGAAAGCGATCTGCCCCCAGACATTCGGCACGCCCTGCGCGACCAGGTGGGCGCCCTTTACGATTGGCGCGCGGCAACCCCCCACGAGATCAAGGCGCCAGCGGCGCGCGGCTCTGCTGGGCTCTGCTACGCCATGGCGCGTGTCATCGGGCGCTACAGGGGGGTTTCGGCATGACCGGGGCCGAGCTCGAGCGCCTTCTGTTTCACATGCCCTACTGCGCCAGCAAGGCGCGCACGGCGTGGCTGCGACGGTTCGCGGCTGACATGGCAAAGCGCGCGCATTGGCGCAACTGGAAGCCGACACGAAAGCAGATCGAGGTCATGCGCGGGATGGTCGCAGACCTGTTCAGCAACAGCATGAGGGAGCTGATTGAGTGACTAAAAGAAGAAGCCCGACACGGCAATGTCGGGCTGATGTGCCAGGGACGGTTCAGACGGTGGCCTGACACATGACACGGACTACCACGGGGCGCGCTCAAAGTCCAGCCCGAGCCTGAAAGGTCGAACGGGGAGCGCCGGGGGCAGGAACACCCTCGAAAGTAGCGACCGACCGACACGCGGTTCCCTTTGCGACGTGTCGGGCCGAATGCGATGGACTGGCTCCGTTGAGCACGACCACACGCAGGAGGCTAAGGACCAACTCGGCCACATGGCCGGGCTGGTCGCCTTATGCCTTCCGCTCCGAACTTCACCATTGAGCAGGACCATCCTGCTCAACGTCGAAAGAGAGAGATACGCGCGAGATGACGACAGGCAGCGGACAAGCGGTTGCATACCTTCCGGGCTTTGGTCCCAATAGCGCCGAAATCGCGCGCGGTGGAGACCGGGGGGAGACTGTTGCTTTCTCTCTTCTGGAAAAAATCCGGGGGAAATCGCCGGGGATGCGCGCGGCGCAGTTTCTGGGGCTGTTGCGGATTCCAGAGGGCAAGCGGGCGGGAAAACCTCTCAAACTGGCGAAATTTCAGCGAAAATTCGTGAAGGGCACTTTCCGGCCGGGGGTGATGGTCGGCGTGTTGTCTATCGGCCGGGGGAACGCAAAGACCGCGCTGGCCGCTGGTCTGGCTCTGGCCGAGCTGGTCGGCGCGCTCGAGGAAGCCCCGCAGCCGAAGCGCGAGATCATCTTCGCAGCCCGGAATCGTGACCAGGCGAAGATCGCGTTTCAATTTCTGGTCGGATACCTCGAGGGCCTGCCCGAAGCCGATCAGGATCTGTTCAACATCCGACGCGGGTCGAAGCTCGAGGTCGAGACGGCCGCGAACGGCGGCGGGCTGGCGCGTGTCATCGCAGCGGATGGAAAGTCGGTTCTGGGCGGGGCGCCGACTCTGGCGATCCTTGACGAACGAGCGGCATGGGAACGCGAGAAGGGGGACAGCCTCGAGAACGCAATCCTGTCCGGTCTGGGCAAGCGTGACGGGCGCGCGATCATCATCTCGACCAGCGCGCCAGACGACGCCAACACATTCAGCCGCTGGCTGGACGAACCGCCCCCCGGAACCTTTATCCAGGAGCATCGCCCGCCCATGGGCCTGCCCGCTGATGATCTTGAGAGCCTTCTCATCGCCAACCCCGGCGCGGCCGAGGGCATCGGTTCGACCCCTGACTGGCTGGTGGCGCAG
>PXDM01000537.1 GCA_003565055.1 Paracoccaceae bacterium | reverse complement strand
CTGATTGTAGAAAATCCGTCCGAAATGGTCGCGATCCGGGAAAACCTCGTCCTGATTGGGCAGGTTCGCACCACCAGAATCCACGAGATAGACGCAAGGCAGACAATTCTGCTCCGCGATTTCCTGTGCGCGCAGGTGTTTCTTGACACTCATCGGATAATAGGTGCCGCCCTTCACCGTCGCATCATTGCAGATGATCATGCAGTCGCGCCCCGAGACGCGCCCGATCCCTGCAATCACACCTGCCCCGGGGGCCGCACTGTCATAAAGCCCATGCGCCGCGAAAGCTCCGATCTCGAGAAAGGGCGCACCCGCATCGAGCAGGTTGGCCACGCGGTCGCGCGGCAGCATCTTGCCGCGCGCAACATGGCGGGCGCGGGCTTTCTCACCGCCGCCCATGCGGGCGAGCGCCTGTGCCGCCTCAATCTCGGCGAGCGCAGCCAGATGGGCCTCGCGGTTTCGGGCGAAGTCAGCGGCACCGCTCAGGATTCGGGATACGATCTTCATGGTCCGGACCACCTCTTAATTGACAGAATGCCGAGAATGCGTCTGGCGCCACGACCACGACATCATGCGCTAGGGTTGCGCAACTGGGGAAGCAGGCTCACCCCATCGCCCCCATCAATTCACGGCCCACCAGCATGCGGCGGATCTCGGATGTGCCTGCGCCAATCTCCATCAGCTTCGCATCACGGAACAGACGACTGACCGCCGAGTCATTCATGAACCCCGCCCCGCCCATCGCCTGCACTGCCTGATGCGCCTGCTTCATCGCCTCTTCCGACGCATAGAGCACACAGGCCGCGGCATCTGCACGCGTCACCGCATTGCGGTCACAGGCTTTCGCCACTTCATACACATAAGCGCGGGCGGAATTCATCGCGGTATACATATCCGCGATCTTGCCCTGCATCAGCTGGAAGCTGCCAATCGCTTGGCCGAACTGATGCCGATCCCGCAGATAGGGCATGATCTCGTCAAGACAGGCCGCCATGATCCCGGTGCCGATCCCCGAGAGCACCACGCGCTCGTAATCGAGCCCCGACATCAGCACGCGCACGCCCCGCCCTTCTTCGCCAAGCACATTCTCGAAAGGCACTTCGACATCCTCAAAGACCAGCTCCGCCGTGTTGGAGCCGCGCATGCCCAGCTTGTCGAAATGCACGCTGGTCGAAAAGCCGGTCATCGACTTCTCGATCAGAAAGGCCGTGATCCCTTTTGATCCCGCTGCCGGATCTGTCTTGGCATAGACCACCAGCACATCCGCATCAGGGCCGTTGGTGATCCAGTATTTGGTCCCGTTGAGCACATAGCGGTCGTTTTTCTTCTCTGCGCGCAGCTTCATGCCGACCACGTCAGAGCCCGCGCCCGCCTCCGACATCGCAAGCGCACCGACATGCTCGCCGGAGATCAGCTTGGGCAGGTAACGCGCGCGCTGATCGTCACTGCCGTTGAGCTTGATCTGGTTCACGCAGAGATTGCTATGCGCCCCGTAACTCAGCGAGACCGAAGCCGAGGCCCGCGCGATTTCCTCAACGGCGATGACATGGGCCAAATACCCCATCCCGGCACCCCCATCGGCTTCGGGCACAGTGATGCCCAAAAGGCCCAGCTCCCCCATCTCGCGCCAAAGCGCATGCGGGAAGTGATTGGAGCGGTCGATCTCGGCGGCCATGGGCTTGACGCGCTCCTGCGCCCAGCGATGCACCATCTCGCGCAGCGCATTCACATCCTCGCCCAGATCAAAGCTCATAGATGCCGTGAACATCGCGCAAGTCCTCCCTAACTGAACGCTTGTTCATTTATTACGGGTATCAAAGCCCGCTTGTCAATGATTTCCATCCCCGAACGCCGCAAACACACCGGTGCGCTCAGCGGAAAAACTCGCTGAAGAGATTGCTGACAAGCATCGTCAAAAGGTTCTGATCGACATAGCCGGTTGGCGACAGATCAAACCGGCGTTGCGCCTGCGCGATGGCTTCGCGGGTCTGGTCGTCGAAGACACCGTCAATCGGACCGGGATTGAGGCCAAGCCGCGCCAGTCTGCGCTCGATCAGAACTCGTGTCGGCTGCGCCAGATTGAGCGCGTTTTCCGCAGCACGTGCCCGCGCGACCGCCGGGGAGAGCTCGGCCTGCGCCGTATTCGCGGGCGCGGATGCGGGCGGGCGTGCAGGCTCCGGCGGGCGGCGCGCGTCAAGACGCGCGCGCGCATTCTCGACGAAGGCACCTTCGGGCCAATCTTCCAGATAGGCTTCATAACTCGCAACAGTATCGAGTTGGCGCGCGCGACGCCATGCGCTCAGATCGCGGTCGCGTTCTGCCGCGCGCTCAGCCGCCGCGAATTGCGCGAGCCGCTCTTGTGCAAGCGACGCAAAAATCCCCTCGGGGAACCGCTCAAGGTAACTGCGCAGTCCCGCTGCATCACCAGCCGCCCCGGTCAGCGCCCAGAATTCGCGATCCTCGCGCTCCACCGCCTCGCGCGCGGCGCGATCACAAGCTGGCAGGAGCTTCGTGGGCTGGAGGAGACGGGGTTTCTCGACCGTGATCAGATTTTCGCCCTTCGCGCACAGGCGG
>PXDM01000554.1 GCA_003565055.1 Paracoccaceae bacterium | reverse complement strand
GAGCGCGGATTGCACGCCATACAGAGTGCCGGACGTCGCAGTAACGTATTTTGCCAGGCGTACCGGGATCGTCTCGATATTTGAGTAGGACAGGACCAGCGCGAACAAAAACTCCGACCAGTTCAGGATGAAGATAAAGAGTGTGGTCGCGAACAAACCGCCTTTGATCAGCGGAAGCGTGACTGTCAGATGCGCCATGAAACGCGACCGACCATCGATCATCGCTGCTTCTTCGATCTCTGGTGGGATTTCATCGACGAAGCTTTTCAGCATCCATGTGGCGAAAGGCAGCGTTATCGCGACATAAATGGCAATTAGCCCAGCATAGGTGTCGATCAGATCGACCGCCGCGAATATGATCACAAAGGGCACCGCGATTGCTGCGGGTGGAAACATGCGACCTGACAGGATCACAAGCGGGCTGTAACGGCTTAGCCGTGCATAACGCGACAATCCCACTGCCGAAAAAAAACCTATGAAGATCGCCAAGGTCGTCGCCGAAATCGAGGTGATCAGAGAGCCGATCACGGCGCGCGTCGCGCTTTGGCTGACGCCCCCGACCCCAAAGGCCCCGATGGCTTCGGGATCAAAAAGGGTCTGGAAATTCACCATTGTCGGCTCAGACGGAACCCATATCGCGGGTGAAACATTCCAGTCAGTGACCGGCTTAATCGCGGTCATCACGATCCAGAAGATAGGGAACAACGTGACGACCGTCACCACAAACAGAACTATGGCAAGCGGCAGGGTAAGCGGACGGCTGGGCATCACGATCTCCCTCCGATAAGCTGTTGGCGCACGGGCATCAGCAACAAATGCACCATCCAGAGCGTCCCCATAAGTACGATGAAGGCGGCCGCGGCGGCGTATGCGAGCTGAAAGTCCTGAAACGCGACTTTGTAGATATAGAGGCTAATCGTTTCCGTAGAGGTGCTCGGCCCGCCGCGCGTGAGCATGAAGACCTCATCGAAGAGCTTGATCACCTCCATGGCACGGATCACGAAAGCCACAGCGATCACTGGCTTGAGCATGGGGAGGACGACCCGCCAGAAGATCTGGCGCGGGCTTGCCCCGAGGATCATTGCGGCGCGCAGCGGGTTTTCGGGAAGACTGTTCAAGCCAGAGAGCAGGATCAGGAAAAAGAGCGGTGTCCAATGCCAGACCTCGGTGATGATGACCACGGTCCAGGCCCCGGCGGCGGATCGGAACCATGTCGGCGCCACCCCGAACAACATGAGCAGTATCTGGTTGATCGGCCCGTTGGACTGGAAGAGCATCCAGAAGGTGTAGCCAACGACGACCGGCATAACCATCATGGGCGTTAGCAACGTCGAAAACAGGATCGACTTGCCGCGGAACTTGCGCAGAAAAAGCACCGCCAGCCCGAGTCCAAGCACGAATTCCAGCGACAGGCAAATCGCTGTCAGCGCCAGGGTGCGCGCGACCGCCTCGACAAAACGGGTATCATAGATCAGCAATTCTTCGTAATTGAAGAGGCCTGCAAACTCGGCCTCCCAGAGCGTGCCGCGTGTCGGGCTCCATGTCGTGAAGCTCATGACGAGCGCCACCAAAAGCGGGATCACAAGCACGAAAATCGATACCATCAACCCCGGTGTCGCGAGCGCCTGTCCGAACTGTTTCCGACGCTTCGCAGCGACGCGCGCGCCGCGGTCAGGGTTCTCAATGCCTTTGGCCAGATATCCTGGCACCCGGCGGGTCGAGATGTCACTTGACATGGTGCTATCCTTAAATGGGAGTCGGGCAGGCTGGGGACCAGCCTGTCCGTGAACAATGCCGCATCAGGTCCAGCTATTTGCGCCTGTAGCCTGCTTGATCGGATCTGCGAGGTTTTGTGCCAATGCGAGCCAGGATTGCTTCGCCTTGTCGCGCCCGATCCGGCGGGTAATGCGATCGACTGCGCGTGCGGCATCATCCAGCGCCTGTCTTGGCGGCTTGGCCCCGGTCATGGCCGCATGAATCTCTGCGTCGAGTGCATCTTGATACTCGAAACCGCCGGGCAAGCAGAAATCCGGAACTGTGTTGACCATGTTTTCATAGAGGATCTGGAGGTAGCTGGGCGAATAGGTTTCTTTCATCCAGTCGCTCGGTTCGAGCATATGATTGCGCCGATAGGGGTCCATATAGCCGCCAAGATGCGGGATTGCTTCCATGCTGATCGTCGGTGATGTCATCCACTGTGCATATGCGTAGGCGAGCTCGGGGTTGGCCGAGTAGCGCGACACGGCATAACCATAGCCCCAGCAGAAGAGCCCTGCGTGCAGTTTGGTTCCGTCCTTGGTAAAGTCGGCCGGCATCACACAGGGTTCGATGTTGCCCGTTGTCGCGGGCCCTGTACTGGGTGCCTTGGAGTACTTGTAGCCTGACGGCCACACGATGTTCATGAAGCCCTCGCCGCGCCCGAAGGCATTGTAGTTCGACGACCATGTAAAACTGAACGCATCTGGGTGCAGGAACTCATTCATGGCGAGCATGTCTTCCAGTGCCGCCAGACCCTCGTCACCATTGAAGGTTGGGTTCATTTCCCCGTCAAAATAGAGCATGCCCTTCGACATGAGCCGCTG
>PXDM01000519.1 GCA_003565055.1 Paracoccaceae bacterium | reverse complement strand
TTGATCATCGCAATCGACGCGTCGATCCACTCGCGCGCCTTGACATAGGCGTCATTCTGCGACGGCGTGGCGCGCCCAACATTGAAGGCCCGGTAATAGCAGGTCCGGTAGCCCTGATAGCTTTGCAGGATGTCGAAGAAGCACTGGTCACCAGGGCGGATCAGCCGGTCAGTGAAGTTATGCGGATGCGGATTGCAGCGCTCGCCGGAAATGGCGTTGATGGCTTCCACATCGTCCGATCCCATCTCATACAAGAGCTTGTTGGACAGCGCCACGATATCGTTCTCGCGCACGCCCGGCTTCAATTCCTCGTAAATCATGTGATAGACGCCATCGACCATCGCGGCGGCCTGTGTCAGAAGCTGGATTTCGTCCCAGTTCTTGATCTCGCGCGCGGCGAGCATGATCTGCTGACCATCCACGACCTTGATGCCCTCTTCCTGCAGCGCGTGGAACATGGCGGTTTCGGCGTAGTCCACACCCACAGGCATATCGGCCATGCCGGCATCCTTGATCAGCTGCGCGATCATCTTGGCATATTTCTTCATCAGGCCGAATTCGGGCGGGATGGTGCCGCGCATGCCGACCACACCGGCCAGACAATGGTCGGGCTCCAGCCAATCGGAATAGCGCTGGTGATGCACGGCGGCAGAACCGAAATCCCACACATAGGGGCTGTCATCGCCGGTCAGAAGGCAGAAACGACACATCTTGTCGCGCTCCCATTCGCCGATCTTGGTGGCACTGACATAGCGGATATTGTTGACATCAAACAGCAGCAACGACCCGGCCTGCGAATTCTGCAAAGACTGGCGCGTGCGGGCCAGCCGGTAACGGCGCAGGCGGTCATGGTCGATCCGGCGCTCGAAATCGACGGAAGTGTGCCCCCATGCGGGCAGGCGGTCGCGCCATTCCCAGTTGGGTTGCAGATCCTGTGGGCTCAGAAGATTGGGCATCAAAGCGCGTGACATGAGAATTCTCCGTAGGGTGCGTGCTTGCACGCACCTCTCTTGTTGGGGTGAGTGAGATTGGAAAAGAGCGCAGCGCTACTGCATGATCATGCCGCCATCGATCATGATGAGCTGGCCTGTCATGTAATCGCTGTCATTCGAGCACAGGAATGCGGCTGTGCCTTCGACATCTTCGGGGTAGCTGTAGCGTTTCATCGTGATCATGGTCTTGGCCAGATGATCCATGGATTCGCCCTCTTCCTTGAACATGCCGATCTTGACGAGATCCTTGTCGAGCTGCTCCCAGAGCTCGGTGCGCACGACGCCCGGACCATAGCCATTCACGGTGATCTTATGCTCCCACAGCGCCTTCGCGCCGCCGATGATCATCGCCAGCACGGCATATTTCGAGCAGGAATAGGGAATCACATCGAGGAACGCCGTGCGCGACACGATCGAGCCCACCGGAATGATCTTGTAGGGATGATCTTCCATCGGCCCCTGCGCGATCATCTGGCGTGCGGCTTCCTGCATGCCAAGGAGCACGCCCTTGGCATTGATGTTCATGATCATGTCCCAATTGTCTTCGTCGATATCCATGAACATGCGCGGCTTGTTCACGCCCGCATTCAGCAGCGCCACATTGATCGAGCCAAAAGCCTCGACACAGGCCGCGACTGCGGCCGCGTTTTCCGCACGTGAGCTGACGTCGAGCTTGACGGCGATGGCCTTGCCATTGCCGGCCGCATTGATCTCGGTGGCCACATCCTGCGCGCCATCGACATTGACATCGCCGAGGCAGACATTGGCGCCTTGGGCCGCGAAATGGCGGGCATTTTGCGCCCCCATCCCCTGGGCCGCGCCCGTGATCAGGATATTCTTGCCCTTCAGGCGTGTGGTGTCCATTGCATCCTCCTGTGCAGTGTCAGTGTTCGAGCGCGCGCTCTGCCCTCTCCTGGGCGCGCTTGAGTGCGTCGCGCGGGCTTTGCACCCCGCGCAGCATGTCGTGAATTTCCTGGCCGCAAATCTCGAAGAACGCGGCGATTTGCGGGATGGGCGGGCGCGGCCAGTATTGCAGCTCATCGCGCAGTGACATCGCGTCGACGGCTTCGAACACCGGCGATATGCGGCGCACTTCGGGGTCGGCCCCGACCGAGTAGCGCGGTGCTGTGCGACTGCCGTTGAGCACATAGAGCTTTTGCGCCTCGGGTGAGGTGAAGGCGATCAGGGCTTCGGCTGCCGCCGCGCGCCGCTCTGGCGCAAGATTCGCAGGAATGCCAAGCGCATAGCCGCCGACCGGGGCAAGCGGTGTGCCCTTTGGCCCGGCAGGATGGGGCAGATACCCGGTCGTCCCATGCGCGGGCGAGGCAGGATCGCTTTCAAAATAAGGGGCGAGCAACGTGTAGCCATAGGCCATGGCGATCTTGCCTGACGCATAGGGGCGCACGCGCTCATACCACGACATCGACAGGATATCGGGCGGCGAGAATTCCAGCAGCTTCAGCAAAAAGTCGCAGGCCTCTAGCGCCAGCGGCGTGTCGATGGTCGGGACAATGTCGCGACGCATCGCCGTATCCGCCGCAAACCCCCCTGCAATCGGGTCGAGATTGACAATCGGCTGACCGAAATCGG
>PXDM01000512.1 GCA_003565055.1 Paracoccaceae bacterium | reverse complement strand
GGTCAATCAGGTGCAGGCACATCTTGACGCTTCATACGCAGCATCCCGCGAGCGCCGGCACGATGACGCGCTCATGGCCCTCGATCGCGCGCAGAAATTGCTTGATGATGGGTTCTCTTACTCTGAGGATTACGAGTACGTCAAAGCCTTGGCCCGTGTTTTGGGAACTAGGGGGGATGTGTTTCGTGATATGGGCGACCTCGAAGGGTCGCTCTCCAACTATGACGTGGCTTGGGACTTTCTGAAACATCATCAGGCGCTTGCCGGTGACACAAGACATGATCCATGGCGCGCCCGACTGGCGCATGCGCGTGGGTGTCGGCACAGGTCACTAGGTGATGCCGAAGCGGCAATTCAGGCCTTCGACGAAGCCGAGCGACTTCTCGAGGAAAGCCCTGCTCTGGCCGGAGATGCCAAGCATGACGAGCTCAGGGCAAATGTCCTGGCGTCCCGAGGTGATGCGCTTCGGGACAGAGGTGACCGGGCAGCGGCGCTTGAGGGTTACAATCGCGCATGGGACTTGCTGACGGAAAGCCCAACGCTTGCCGGGGACACCGCGCATGACGAATGGCGCGCAAGGCTCGCCTGCGCGCGCAGTGAGGAGTACTGTTTACGCGGAGACTTCGATTCGGCGCTGCGCGCTTTCGAGAAAGCCGAATGGCTGTTCGCTGTTAGCCCCATCCTCAAGGACGACTTAGGATTTGACTTGAAGCGAGCGGAAATCGCGTCAGAACGAGGTGCTATACTGCACAATGAGTACGCACGTTCTGCAGAGGCTTTAAACGACCAGGACGCGGCGCAGGCCCTGCTTGACAACAGCCCACTGCTCAAGGGTGACAATAGGCATGACCTGCTGCGTGTGAAGGTTGCGGTGAACCGTGGCGTAATCCTGGATTGCTATTTCCATGATCATGCCAAAGCGATACAAGCTTATGATGCAGCTCAGGGTCTGCTTGATGTCAGTCCTGTCCTAAAAGGTGACTCCACGCTCGACCAAATGCGCGCCAGGGTCTCCATAGACCTTGCCCTGTCCTATCGTAACCTTGGGCGTCCTGAAGAAGCACTGGTGTCTCTTGAAGTGGCACGGGCGCTGCTTAGCGGAAGCCCCGCTCTCAAGGCGGAGAATCGGTATGACGGGTTGCGTTTTCTAGTTGCCAGACTACGCGGCGCGATCTTGCTCCATGACCAGAATCGTCCCGCGGACGCACTGGCAAAGCTTGAAAGGGCACAAGAACTGCTTGACAGCAGCCTTTTCTTGCAGGTCGATAAAACGGTAGACGGAATGTCCGCGGGAACCGCTAAAGACCTAGCCTACTGTCTCGCCAGACTAGATCGAAGCGAAGAGGGTTTTGCAGTTTCCAGCGCGGCGCTAGAGCTCTTCGAAACCAGCCCGGTGCTCCGTGAGCGCAGCCTCGCGCACGATATAATACACGCCCCGCTCTTCCATGCGCATGGCGAATGCTTGTTTCGGCTCGGCCGAATGTTAGAGGCGTTGCAGGCCTTCCAACGCGCGATTGGCTTGCTGGAAGCATGGTTCGATCAGCTGTCGCCGGGAGATCGCGCCCATCTGGCCATAAACTACAATTCCGCTGCGGGTCTGCTTCGGTTGCCGAGCTTTTCGAACCCGCATGAATGGGCAAAGGAAAAGAGCCAGCGGCTGGTGGATATGTTGAACTCTTTCTCAACTGGGCGTACCCAAGATTGGGCTCAGATCCGGGAACAGCACTCCGCATTCCACGCGCATTGGCTGGCTTATGCGCTGTCTGATGCGGGACGTGCGCCCGAGGTAGTGCCGCAGATCTTGTCGGCGCTGCAGGGTCGACGGCTGGTGGCTGAGGCTGTGGAGCAAGCAGTGATCGGCCCGCCAGAGGCCTCCGGGATCCCGGAACCGGTCCGCACCTATGCCCGTTCGCGTGCTGAACTCCGGGCGCTGAAGCGTGGGGATGATACTGCGTTGACTGACGTTCGTGCCGGTTCGTCTGCCCCGGGCGGGCGTCAAAGCCGATCTGATGGTATTGAGGCTGTTACGGTTGCGAACGACTTTGCACAAGAAGCAGCCCAGCGGCGTGCGGCAAGGATCCAGGCGCTGGAGGAGGAGCTGCCTTCGCTGCGCGCGGCGGCTGCCGAAGTGCCGGGATTCGGTATTCTCGAGGCACCGCTTGAGGGGATAACGGTGGAGCGGCTGCAGGCCGAGGCGCTGGACGAGGGTGAGGTGTTGGTGCTGGCGATGCCGCATGCAGATGGCGCGATCGAACTGCATGGGGAAATCGGGTTTGACGGGCGGTTCTGGGTTCTGGGCAAGACCGGCGCGCCCGAAATCATCGCCTCGGCCAAACTGGAGATGATGGAAGAAGCCGCAGGATGGAGCGACTTGCCCGCTGCACTGTCGCGGTTCGAGCAGTATTGCGGTTGGGTCGAGATCGCGCGCGGCGGCGTGCGTCGCGGGGTGAAGCCTCGTGAATTGACCGAGGATGAAGGCGACGAGAGCGGTTCGGAACTGCCCGAGCCCTTGGATGACGATGCCGCGCGTGTGTTCTGGTCGCGTCATGCAAAGGACATGGCGCGGCTGGTCTGGGCGCCGCT
>PXDM01000545.1 GCA_003565055.1 Paracoccaceae bacterium | reverse complement strand
TTCACTTCAACTCCACTCGGGACTGTTATTGGGGATTTTCCTATCCTTGACATTTCTTACTAATCTTTATATATTAATAAATGTAACAAAGCACTTCACCACCAACTTTTGACTTTCTAGCTTCTTTATCGGTAATAACACCTTTTGAAGTAGAGACCATTGCTATCCCAAGACCATTAAGGATTCTTGGAAGTTCTGTTGCGTTACTGTACTTTCTTAACCCTGGTCTTGAAACTCTTTGCAATTCAGTAATTGCCGGAGTTTTAGTCGAGGGATTATATTTTAATGCAATTTTAATTACACCTTGTTTGTCGTCCTCTTCAAAAATATAGTTAGTGATGTATCCTTCTTTAAAAAGAATTTTAGTCATCGCTTTTTTTACATTAGAAGCAGGAAGCTCAACCACTTTTTTCCTTGCACTACTCGCATTTCTTATACGAGTTAAAAAATCTGCTATTTGATCTGTATTCATATCTTTCCTAAACCTTTAGATTACCAACTTGCTTTTTTAATACCCGGGATCTGACCAGAAAGTGCCATTTCTCTAAAAGTAACCCTAGAAATACCGAACTGTCTCATGTATCCTCTTGGTCTACCTGTAAGACTACAACGGTTGTGTAATCTCACTTTAGATGAATTTGCCGGCAATTTCTGTAATGCCTCCCAATCGCCTGCTTTCTTAAGAGCAGCACGCTTTTCAGCGTATTTCTCTACGAGGGCTTCTCTCTTGCGCTCTCGCGCTTTCATTGATTCTTTTGCCATTTTCTTATTTTTTAGTGAATGGGAAACCAAATGCCTCTAACAACGCTTTTCCTTCTTCGTCGTTTGGTGCAGATGTCACAAGTGTGATATCCATTCCTAGAATTTTATTTACTTTATCTATATCAATCTCAGGAAAAATGATGTGTTCTTTTACTCCCATATTGAAGTTTCCTCTTCCATCAAATCCTTTAACTGGTACTCCTTTAAAATCACGAGTTCTCGGCAGAGCAATTGAAATTAATCGATCTAAAAACTCGTACATTTTATTTCCCCGCAAGGTAACTTTAGTACCAATAGGCATACCTTTTCTTAACTTAAAGTTAGATACATCCTTTTTTGATATTGTAGCTACTGCGCGTTGACCGGTAATCATAGATATATCTTCCACAGCGCTATCGACAATTTTCTTATCGGCAACTGCTTCTCCTATACCTTGAGAGATTACAATTTTTTCAATTTTTGGCACACGCATAACAGACGTGAAACCAAATTTCTCGGTCAATGAAGGAATTACTTCCTTATTGTATTTTTCTCGAAGTCTTGGTGTATAACTCATCACTTAATATCTTCTCCTGTCTTTTTAGCGAAACGAACTATCTTTCCATCTTTATCTGCACGTCTTCCAACACGAGTTGGTTGACCATTGTGCACAAGCATGAGGTTAGAAATATGAAGACCCGCTTCTTTCTCCACAATTCCACCTTGAGGGTTTGCAGCATCTGGTTTAGTATGTTTTTTTACCATATTTAAACCTTCGACAACTGCACGTTGTTTAACTCTATCAATCGCAAGGATTTTACCTTCCTGACCACGAGCTTCACCGCTTAAAACTGTAACGGTATCTCCTACTTTAATATGTAATTTCTTTTGCATGACTTTACGTTTTTAAAGTACTTCTGGTGCCAGTGAAACAATCTTCATGTAATTGTTTTCGCGCAGTTCACGTGCTACTGGTCCGAAAATACGAGTTCCTCTCATTTCATCTGTTTGGTTTAATAAAACCACAGCGTTATCATCAAAACGAATATAAGAACCATCTGCTCGACGGATTTCTTTTTTCGTTCTTACTACCACAGCCTTGGCTACTTGTCCTTTTTTGACTCCGCCAGAGGGCATTGCGTGCTTAACAGAGACTACGATTTTATCGCCTACTGATGCATACCGTCTTTTTGTACCGCCTAAAACACGAATACATAACACTTCTTTTGCACCACTATTGTCAGCCACTGCCAGCCTTGATTCTTGTTGTATCATTTCCTTATGGTTATTTAGCTCTTTCTACAATTTCTACTAATCTCCAATTCTTTGATTTACTCAAAGGACGTGTTTCCATGATGCGCACTGTATCGCCTTCGTTACAGTCGTTTTTTTCATCGTGGGCAACAAATTTAGTAGTTTTTTTTACGAACTTACCATACTTAAGGTGTTTTACTTTACGCTCAACAGCAATAACTATGGATTTATCCATTTTATTACTTGTGACAACACCTGTACGTTCTTTTCTTAAATTTCGCTTTTCCATTTCAAGCCAGTTTCTAAATTAACAAGCCTAAGCTTGAGTTTTTCTTTTATTCACTTCAGTATTCAATCTTGCAATAGTCTTTCGAAGTAACTTTATCTGTAAAGGGTTTTCTAAAGGTGACACCTTATGTGTCAGCAAAAGCTTTCCCATTTTTTCTTTAGCTTCTTCCAAACGATCGTCAAGATCTTCTGCTGTTAATTGAACGATTTCTTCTTGTTTCATTTTCTTAATTATTTGCCGGACATAACATAATCGTTACGAACAACGAATTTACATTTCACAGGAAGCTTTTGTGCCGCT
>PXDM01000508.1 GCA_003565055.1 Paracoccaceae bacterium | reverse complement strand
TCGCGAGGAAAACCATTCAGATTGCCATCGCGGCGCATCTTGTAGGGGTGATGAGGAAGAGACGGCGCGGCCAGCGCTGCGCAGACAGCCGCGCCTCTGTGTGATCAGCCTTCGAGCGGCGCAATCAGACCGGCATCAATGGCCAACAAATATTCGTCCGGATCGATGATCCCATCATCGTTGAGATCAATCATCTCAAAGGTCTCAACCGTGATTTCGGGATAGGCCGCCATGAACTCTTCTTTTGTCCAACTTGTAGCGTCGGTCGTGTCTGCATGGGCGAGGCCCGCCATAAACACGAGTGCGGAGGCCAGCGTCGGTATCTGTTTCATTGTCGTCTCTCCTGTTGTCTTACATTCGCCTCAGGACCATCCTGATCGCGACGCTCTCAGAGATGCGCGTCGAGGTTGTGCCCCGCAAGACTTGGCCTGGTGCGACAGGAGCGGCTTGGCGGAATGCTGCGTTTTCACTGATCTGGAGCGGCGGAGGACCGCAAGTTTCGCCGCGCTGTCGCTTTTTCTTTTTGCAGAAACGCGGCATGGGCAAGGACTTGCCGATAATTCAGCACGGCCAAAGCGCCTTCAGGTCGTTGAAAGTTTCGTATCGCAGCGTGGTGATTCCATGCAGGCGCGCGTCACCTCCGGAGCCAATTGCTGCATCGCATCAAACTGCGTCAGGAAGACCGAACCTGTGAGCTTTTCAACCAGATGGCTACGCTCCAACTGGTCCATCACTGGTCCCTTGACTTCGGAAAGATGGAAACTGACCTGCGCGGCCTTAAGCCGGTCATTGACAGCTTCCAGGCTCTCGAGTGCCGAGGCGTCGATATAATTCACCGCCGTACATTGCAGGACAACGTGGCGCAGGTCAGGCAGGTCATGCAACGCCTGCGTGATCCTGTCTTCCAAAGCGCGGGCGTTCGGGAAGTAAAGCGACTCATCAACCCGGATCGAAAACACGGTCGGGTCAGTGATGACAGCATGTCGCGCGACATTGCGGAAATGCTCTGTTCCGGGAACCTGGCCGACAACGGCCATGTGTGGACGCGATGTGCGATACAGAAACAGCATCAGCGACAAACCGACGCCAGCCATCAGCCCTTGCTCAACACCAATCAGGAGCGTCACGGCCATCGTCGCTGCCATCGCAGCACCATCAGCCCGGGAATACCCCCAGGTCCGTGGCAATGCGCGGAAGTCGAGAAGCGAGATCACGGCCACGATGATGATCGCCGCCAGCGTGGCGGACGGAAGGTAATACATCAGCGGTGTCAGCGCGACCACGGCCAGAGCGATCATCATTGCGGTCATGGCCCCGGCAGCGGGCGTCGCGGCACCTGCGTCGAAATTCACGATCGATCGCGACAGGCCCCCCGTGACTGGCATCGCATTTGTCACACCGGCCCCAAGATTGGACAGGCCAAGTGCGATCAATTCGCGATCAGGGTCGATGGATTGACGCTTTTTCGCCGCGAGGGTTTGTGCGATGGACATCGACTCGACATAGCCCACGATGGCGATCATGAGGGCAGGGGCCATGAGCAGCTGAATTAGGGACAGATCGAGTTCTGGTATAGAAAGCGGTGGCAGGCCCTGCGGGATAGCACCGACGATTGCGACCCCGTGCTGATCAAGGCCGAGCAGCCAGACCAGACTGGTCGAGACCACAACCGCGATGAGCAGTGCGGTTTTGCCGAGGAGTTTGGCAAGAGGGCCAGACAATCCCACGCGCGCCAAAAGTTTTGCAAGTCCCGTGCGCGACCACAGAAGAAACCCCAGAACAACAGCAGAGAGCAAAACGGTCGGGAGGGAAAGATCATGAATGTTATTGAAGAAGGACGGAATGACTTCGGGCAAGGTTTTGCCGCGAATATCTGCGCCCAGCAAGTGTCGTAACTGGCTTGCCGCGATCAGCAAACCTGCTGCGGTGATGAAGCCTGAAATCACTGGATGGCTCAGAAAATTGGCGAGAAATCCGAGCCGGAGCAGCCCGAGCGCCAGCATCATGCCACCTGACAGCAGCGCGATCCATAGCGCTGCGAGGTGAAACCCCGGCGCGCCGATATCAGCGACATTGCCGGCGGCCGTCGCTGTCATCAACGCGATCACTGCGACGGGTCCGACTGCGAGTGCTGGCGAAGAGCCGATCAATGCGTAAAGGATGAGCGGCAGCATTGCGCCATAGAGACCGGCCTGCGGTGGCAGTCCAGCGAGCATTGCGTAAGCCATCCCCTGCGGGATGAGCATGATCGTGACCACGAGCGCCGCAATCAGATCATTGCTCAGCGTCGTTCGCTGATACGTTCTTGCCCAAGTCAGGAATGGAAAAAATTTGGCGATCATTTCACAGAACCTGTTGGTTGGGCGCGGTCTTACACACGATTTCTGACGCACAGATATGCGTTTGCCGAAAACATTGCAAGACTTGAATATGTTTTATCGCAAAACTCCCGTGCAGGCTGCCAGACCCATGCCCACCAATCTTCATCCTTGGCATATTGTTCGCAGATCGGGTCACTTCGAAGCTGGACCGCAACCAGAACCGCAAGGTGCTATTTTTCACCACTCAGGCGATTGATCGTCTCTGCAAGCCGCGCCACCCTGTCTCGCGTTGAGTTTATCTTCTCGTTCACGCGTTCAGCAGCATCACGTGCGCGTTCGGCCAGAACGCGGACCTCTGAGGCAACAACCGCGAAGCCCCGACCGGCATCTCCGGCGCGGGCGGCCTCCACGGATGCATTCAGGGCCAGAAGATTGGTCTGCCGGGCAATCGTGTCGATTGTTTCAACCACTTCAGAAATCTCGCGGCTGGACTTTGTCACGTCCTCGACGGCTTCATTTGTATCACGGACAGCGAGCGCCCTCGACGTGATGTCTGAGCCATACATGAGATATTTCTGGACCTGGCCCGACAAGTTTTTCAGCGTCAGGAAATAAGCATCAAAGATCGCTTGGGAATTATCGTCGCTCTTGAGCAGGATCTCGTGTCTTTGTTCGCCGGTCTCGTGCAAAGCGTCGATATGTTCTTCGGCGATCAGTTCCCGAAGGGCAGGGAGCTTCTGGTCACCCAGAAATTTCTTCAAATACTCATTTGCACTGAGCGCAGTCCCATCTGCGTTCCACTCGGCGATAGCGGCACTTTGAGAAATTGCTTCCAGCTTTCTCGCAAATTCCAAAGATGCGGATTTGGTGTCAGTGATATTCGCCTGAATCGAAATGAATTTCTCTATGTGCCCTGAGGCGTCGCGAACCGGGTTGATTGCAAGCGAAGTCCAATATGGCGCGTTCTTGCGGTCATAGTTGAGGATTTCCTCGTAGAAGGGAACACCGGCAGAAAGTGCTTTGCGAATGCGCTTGACGGTCTCCGGATCAGTTTCCGGACCTTGTAGGAACTCACCAGGTTTGCGTCCGATCACATCTTTCGACTGATACCCAGTGAGCCGTGTAAAACCGGAATTCACATAAACCAGCCTTCCAGTTGCATCAGTAATGAGAACAGAGTTGTCCGTTTCATCGGCAACGAGCGAGAGCAAGCGGAAGCGCTCCCGACGTGCAACCTCATCCGTGATATCACGCAGGAAGGCCGTATAGGTTATCGTCCCATCATCACGCGGAACTTTGGACAGGGACAGGGTGGCCCAGCGCTTGTCACCGTTCTTACGCTCGAATTCGACCTCGCGTGAGGTTCCGACGATTTTATTGACCCCAGTCGTCCGGTTGCGGTTAACGAGTTCGTCGTGGTTTGCGCGGTGACGAACAGGCACCAGCATATCCACATTCTGACCGATCACCTCGTCTTTCTTATAGCCCCACAAACGTTCGGCGGCAGGATTGAAGAAAACGACATCGTTATTGGCGTCGATCTCAACGACGGCATCAAGCGCTTGTTCGAGCGTTTCGCGCAAGCGGGTCTCAGCTGCTTTCAGCGCAGAAATGTCTTTCAGAAACGCAGTGTAGCAGAGCCCGTCACGTGTTGTGACTTTTGATAGGGTCAGGCCGACCGAGATTTCAGTGCCGTCAGCGCGCTCTATCGTGACTTCCCGCATCGTGCCGACGATGCGATTGTTGCCTGTCGTGCGATTGCGATTGACCATATCGTCATGCTGGTGGCGCATGAACGCCGGCACGAGCGCCTTCACATTCTGTCCGAGAATTTTTTCGCGCGGGATCTGCCAGAGGTCTTCGGCCGCGCGGTTGAAGAAGGTCACGTTATTTTGGGTGTCGATGGAAACAACTGCATCGAGCGCTTGTTCAAGCACCTCATCGGTCAATGTCGTTCGGGGCAATTCCAGAGTGACAAGATGAACGGGTTTGTCATCGAGGTTCAGCAGATGGCGCGTCTGGACTGGTGGAATCGGCCCGTCAATTGATTTCAGGTTTTCGGGTGTCAGAATCGTTTCGAGCGTGTTCCCGACAATATCGTGATCCCATTTCCCGATCAGGTCACAAAAAACGGCATTTGCCGCAATCACTGTACCTTGTTCGTTGATCAAGACAGCGGCTTTGGAAACTTCTTCAACAAAGCTGACGTCGCTGACGGTTTTCTTCGAATGGGGGGGCCAGAATCGCATCTACGCTAACTCTCATATGGTGACGCTGTGATCGTTAGCTGCGAAAGTTTAAGAGTTGCTTGATGTCGGTCAGGAAAATAATCCCATAATCCCATAATCAGTATTATGTTAATAACCTGGGCTTGCGACGCTGTCCGCGAGGCGCTATCCAGTCGCCAATCACATCACTTGAGGACACTCTGCTTATGATCCCGCGCTATTCCCGCCCTGAGATGGTTGCCATCTGGTCTCCGGAAACCAAGTTTCGCATCTGGTTCGAGATCGAGGCTCATGCTTGTGACGCTCAGGCGAAACTCGGGGTCATTCCGAAAGAAAGCGCGGCAGCGGTATGGAAAGCGAAGGATGTCGAATTCGATGTCGCCCGGATTGATGAGATCGAGGCCGTAACCAAACATGACGTCATCGCCTTCCTCACGCATCTGGCCGAGATCATCGTCAATGACGAGGCGCGCTTCGTACATCAGGGCATGACGAGCTCTGACGTGCTCGACACGACGTTCAACGTCCAGTTAGTCCGTGCGGCAGATCTGCTGCTGGCAGATATGGACGCCCTCCTCGACGCACTGAAACGCCGCGCGATGGAGCACAAGTTCACGATCCGTATGGGCCGGAGCCACGGGATCCATGCCGAACCGACAACCATGGGTCTGACACTGGCGCGCTTCTACGCTGAAATGGCGCGCAATCGCGCACGACTGGTTGCTGCACGTCAGGAAGTTGCCACGGGTGCGATTTCTGGCGCTGTGGGTACATTCGCCAATATAGACCCCGCCGTCGAAGCCCATGTCTGTGGCAAGATGGGTCTGGAGCCGGAGCCCGTCAGCACCCAGGTCATTCCGCGCGACCGTCATGCCATGTTCTTTGCCACGCTGGGCGTGATCGCCTCTTCCATTGAGAATATCGCGATTGAAATCCGTCATATGCAGCGGACAGAAGTGCTTGAGGCCGAAGAGTTTTTCTCCAAGGGGCAGAAAGGCTCCAGCGCGATGCCGCATAAGCGCAACCCAGTGCTGACGGAGAACCTGACGGGGCTTGCGCGATTGGTGCGGATGGCGGTGATCCCGGCCATGGAGAATGTCGCGCTCTGGCACGAACGTGATATCTCGCATAGCTCGGTCGAGCGCATGATCGGACCAGACGCAACCGTGACACTCGATTTCGCGCTCGCACGGCTGACCAATGTGATCGACAAGCTGGTGGTCTATCCCGACAACATGATCGCAAACATGAACAAGTTCCGTGGCTTGATCCATTCTCAGCGCGTACTTCTTGCGCTGACGCAAGCCGGGGTCAGTCGTGAAGACAGCTATACGCTCGTCCAACGCAATGCGATGAAGGTCTGGGAACAAGGGCGCGATTTCCTTGAAGAATTGCTCGCCGATGCCGATGTCCGCGCTGCGCTCTCTGAAGAGCAGATCCGCTCAAAATTCGATCTCGACTATCACACGAAACATGTCGACACCATTTTTGACCGCGTGTTTGGTGGAAAATAACAATTGCTGCGTTGAATTCGCAAGAATCATGCTATCTTGATGGTCACGTCGAAAGGAGAATGTCGAATGAAACTCAAGATCGCCCTTGCAGCACTCGCATTGACCCTCAGCCCGGCCATTGCCTCTGCCATGTGCTCGAGCATGAAGCCGGCTCAGACCGCGTCAGCATGTGCTGATGGTCAGGTTTTTGATGCAGACAGCCAAACCTGCGTTGAGCCGATGAGCAGCTGACAAAAACCCGAACACACAAGTCGCGCGCTCTGACACGTTCAGAGCGCGTTTTTTTTATTCGATTGCAGCAGCATCAACCTTTTATTGAAGCTTTCGGGTGATTGTGACGCGAGGCTAATCACGTAACAAGGGGCCAGATGGGTGTGATGGATAATCAGCTGATGGTGGGCAGCATCGGTGGCGCGTCTGACATGGAAATGGGGATGCCGGGGGCGCCCTCTGCTGCCTCTGCCCTGTCCGGTCTGTCTGTTGGCAACGTGGATACCAGCCATCTGACAGGCGCTCAGAAAGCAGCGATTATCGTGCGGCTGCTCCTTGCCGAAGGGATCGACACACCGATTTCCAGCTTGCCAGAGGATTTGCAGGCGCAGCTCACCCAGACGCTTGGAACAATGCGATTGGTGGACCGCAAGACCATGTGCGCTGTGGTCGATGAATTTGTCGAGATCCTTGATCAGATCGGGCTTTCCTTTCCTGATGGGATTGATGCAGCGCTGGCGCTGCTTGACGGCAAGCTCGATGCTTCCGCGACGCAACGTCTGCGCGCGATTGCGCGCGGGTCGGGACAGGACGATGCCTGGACGGTCCTTGAAAATGCAGATCTCGACGAATTGCTTGAATTGATTGCGCAGGAATCGCGCGTCGTTGGTGCTTTGCTGTTGTCCAAACTGAGCACGGATAAGGCGGCACAGCTGCTGATGAAACTCCCTTCGGAACAAGCGCAGGCTTTGGCGCTGGCCGTCTCGCAGACTGAACATGTCGGGCCCGAAACTGTAAAACGAGTCGGGGCGACCCTGGCCAACCAGATCACATCCAAGCCTCCGCGTGCGTTCGCACTTCCGCCGACCAAGCGCATGGGCGAAATTCTCAATGCTTCGCCTGCGTCAGTGCGCGACCAATTGTTGCGCGATCTCGAAGCGACAGACCAAGATTACGCATCAGGCATCCGCAAGTCCATTTTCACCTATCAGGACATTCCTTCAAGGATGTCGGAACGCGATGTGCCGACCCTGATGCGCGAGGTGGCGAACGAAGACCTTATGGTGATCATCGCAGCAGGCAAATCGGAAGATGGGCCCACAAACGAGTTTTTGTTGGGGAATATGTCAAAGCGTCTTGCCGAGTCATTACGCGAGGATGCGACGGCCCTGCCCGCTCCTGATCAGGATGCTTATGAGGGGGCCCTCTCGCGCGTCGCGGGGACCGTACGACGATTAGCGGATGAAAAAACGATCACGTTGGAGACACCCAAGGACTAGGTGGTGCAGCATGGGATGCAGATGCGCGATCCATTTGACGATTGCAGTGCGCGCAAGGCATCGTCTTTCATTTGCTGCGGCTCTCACAGCGCAGTGAAAAGAGCCTTCAATCTCGAGGCCATTTTTATTCAGAATTTCAGAGCTGTCACGGAAGCGGCTCAAGTCCCGCCTTGAAACGCCCCATATTGCGTCGGTATCCTGTGGCTGAAGTGATCAGCTTCTCTCGCGCGGTCTCATCAAGCATCCGCACAACCCGTCCTGGTGCGCCCATCACCAGCGCGCCGTCGGGGATCTCCTTACCCTCGGTCACGAGGGCCCCTGCCCCAATCAGACAACCGCGCCCGATCCGCGCGCCATTCAGCACCGTGGCGCCCATCCCCACCAGCGAGCCATCGCCGATCGTGCAGCCGTGCAGCATGGCCTTGTGACCGATCGTGCAATGCGCCCCGATGCTCAGCGGATAGCCCATATCGGTGTGCAACACGCAGTTTTCCTGAATGTTGGAGCCTTCGCCAATCACCAAAGGCTCATTATCGCCGCGCAAGACAGCACCGAACCAGATTGACACGCCTTCCCCGAGAAACACCTGACCGATCACATGCGCCCCCGGCGCGACCCAGTAATCCCCTTTTTCGGGGGGAACGGGGCTGTGGTTGTCGAGAGAATAGAGCATCATCCCTCCCCCAATTTCCGCAGCCGCGCGATCAGCGCCGAGGTGTCCCAACGCCCGCCACCCATGCTTTGCACATCCTTATAAAACTGATCGACAAGCGCCGTCATCGGCAGAGCTGCGCCGAATTGGTCCGCGGCGTCGAGGCAGATGCCGAGATCCTTGCGCATCCAATCGACAGCGAAGCCGTGGTCGAACTCCCCGTCAAGCATCGAGGCATGACGATTGACCATCTGCCACGACCCGGCAGCACCCTGGCTGATCACCTCGACCACGGCGCGCCCGTCCATCCCCGCCTTTTCGCCGAAATGCAGCGCTTCGGCCAAGCCTTGCAAGAGCCCCGCGATACAGATCTGGTTCATCATCTTGGCGATCTGCCCTGCGCCGCTCTCGCCCATCAATTTGCAGACGCGTGCATAGGCGTCCATGACGGGCGCTGCACGGTCGAAATCGGCCTGTGACCCGCCGCACATGATTGACAGGACGCCATTTTCCGCCCCCGCCTGCCCGCCGGACACTGGCGCGTCGACAAAGCCAACATCCTGCGCCTGCGCCAAAGCATGCAACTCGCGCGTCACCTGCGCGGAGACCGTCGTATGGTCGACAAAGACAGTGCCCGCGCCCATGGCGGCGAATGCCCCATCACTGCCCAGACACACAGCACGCAAATCGTCATCATTACCGACGCAGGCCATCACGAATTCGGCATCCTGTGCAGCGGCGCGCGGCGTTTCGCCAAGCTGCCCGCCATGGGCGTCGACCCAGGCTTGCGCCTTTGTTGCCGTGCGGTTGTAGACCGTCACCTCATGCCCGGCGCGCAACAGATGCGCCGCCATCGGTCCGCCCATGACCCCGAGGCCCAGAAACGTCACCCTCGCCATACCACCCCTCTCGAATTCTTGTGATTGCGCTCAGAGCGCTTGGCTTATACCTATCAGGGCCAGTTTTACCGTCAACTCCAAGCAAGCAACCCGCCATATGTTCACTTTTTTTCGCTGGCTTCTGAGGATCTTTGCCGGGGTTGCGCTGCTGGGGCTTCTGGCAGCGCTTGGAATCTATTTCTTTCTGGCGCGTTCGCTCCCCAATTATTCCGAGAGCTTCAGTCTGCGTGGGCTGTCGGGCGACGTGGAAATCGTACGCAACACCCATAATGTGCCGCATATCTTTGGCGAAACCGATGCGGATGTGTTTTTCGGGCTGGGCTTCGCGCATGCACAGGACCGGCTCTGGCAGATGCAGATGTTGCGACGCACAGCGCAAGGACGCTTGTCGGAAATGTTCGGACGCCGCACCTTGCGCGCCGACGAATTGATCCGGCGGCTGGATATCTACAATCTGGCGCGCCGCTCTGTGGCGGCGCAGGATCCGGAAACACAAGCGGCGCTCGCAGCCTATTCCGATGGCGTCAACGCGTGGCTGCGACTGACCAATGAACGCGCGCGCGGACGCGGCGCGCCAGAGTTTTTCTTTTTCACCGCAGAAATGCCGCTGTGGCAGCCAGCGGATTCGCTCGCAATCCTGAAACTAATGGCCTTGCAGACCAACAGCGCGATCGCGCGGGAAGTCCTGCGCGCGCGCGTGTCGCTGGTGGTCCCCCCGGAACGGCTGCGCGATCTGATGCCGGACGCGCCGGGCTCAGGCGTCGCGGCCTTGCCGGGATATGCGAGCCTCTTTCCCGATATGCCTGCCAATGTTCAAGTCGCGCAAGGCCACGATCCGCTTGACCCGATCCGCGCGCTGCCGTTTGCGGGCGCATCGAACAGTTTTGCCGCTGCGCCCGAGCGCGCTGCGGGTGATGGGGCGATCCTCGCCAATGATCCGCATCTGGAACTTACTGCCCCTTCGCTCATGTATCTCGCGCGGCTGGAGTTGCAATCGGGCGGTGTCATCGGTGCGAGCATACCCGGCGTGCCAACGATCCTGTCCGGTCGCTCCGAGGCGCTTGGCTGGGGGATCACCACGTCTTATCTCGACGATGCGGATGTCTTCATGGAGGAGTTAAATCCCGACGATCCGTTGCAATACCGCACGCCGGATGGCTGGGCAGAGTTCGAGACGCGTGGCTCGATCATCCGCATCAAGGACGAAGACCCGGTCACGCTGACTTTGCGCTGGTCGGAAAACGGGCCGGTCCTGTCTGGGGCGCTCTTTGATCTGGGCACGGTGACGCCACCGGGTCACGTCGCGACCGTCAGTTGGACCGCGCTGGAGCCAGCCGACACGACCCTCTCCGCGGCCCATCGCCTGATGCGCGCGCAGAGTATCGAAGCGGCGCTCGACGCGGGCGAGTTGTTCATCGCGCCATCGCAAACGTTGATGCTTGCCACACAAGACCGGATCGCGTTGCAGGTTCTTGGCCGCATGCCGCGCCGTGATGCCGGGCATGAGACCGAGGGCCGTATGCCCGCGCCGGGCTGGCGCGCGGAAAATCGCTGGCTTGGCACCCTGCCCTATTCCGCCAATCCGCGCTTTGTCGACCCGGAATACGGGCTACTCGGCAATACCAACAACAAGATCCTGGATCGCCCCTTCCCGCTTCATGTGAGCCACGACTGGGGCGACACGCAGCGCATCGAACGTTTCGCGCATCTGATGCGCGCGCGATCCGTGCATACACGCGACAGTTTCATCGAAGCCCAGCTCGACACTGTGAGCCCTGCGGCGCGTCTGCAATTGCCGCTTGTGGCAGCGGATCTGTGGTTCTCCGGCGAGGCCGCGCCTGCCGGCACCCGCGCGCATCTGCGCCAGCGCGCCTTGCGCCTGCTGGCGGATTGGAACGGTGAGATGAATGAGCATCTGCCCGAGCCGCTGATCTATGCCGCCTGGATGCGTGAGCTGAAATCCCGGCTGATCCGCGATGAATTGGGTCCGCTCGCCGATGCCTTCACGCATGTCGACCCGATTTTCATCGAGCGCGTGTTTCGTGACACGGACGGGGCCAGCGAATGGTGCAATATCGTGCAATCATCCGTGCGCGAAAGCTGCACGGATATTGCGATTGCAGCGCTTGATGAAGCCTTGTTGCGCCTCACGGAGCGCTATGGCGACACGGTCGAGAGCTGGCGCTGGGGCGATGCGCATACTGCCACACATCGCCATTCGGTCCTCGGCGACGTCCCGCTTTTGCGTCATTTCGTGAATATCCGCCAATCGACCTCGGGCGGTGATCATACCCTCAATCGCGGACGCACATCCGGGGTTGATCCGGAGCCTTTCGCCAATGTCCATGGCGCGGTCTATCGTGGGGTCTATGACTTTGCCGATCCGGAAAGCTCGGTCTTCATCCTGTCAACGGGCCAGTCAGGACATCCCCTCTCGCGCCATTATGATGACCTCGGCGATCTGTGGCGGCGCGGAGAGTACATTCCGATGAGCCTCGACCCGGAACTCGCGCGCGGCGGCGCGG
>PXDM01000165.1 GCA_003565055.1 Paracoccaceae bacterium | reverse complement strand
GGCGATATCTCACGCTTCGAGGAAGGTGTAGCGATTGGCTCAGGCGTCGCGCGCGAGTTGAATGTGGGCATCGGCGACACGATCCGCGTGATCTCGCCGGATGGGGCGCGCACGGCGTTTGGCACCAGCCCGCGCATCTCGGCTTATGAGGTCGTCTATATCTTCACTTCGGGCCGGTTCGATGTCGACCGCACGCGGCTCTACATGCCCTTTGCCGAAGCGCAGCTTTTCTTCAACCGCGACGGGGTGGCCGATGAGATGGAGGTCATGGTCGCCGATCCCGAAGCGATTGACGCCATGCGCACGGATCTGTTGCGCGCGGGCGGTGAGCGGGCGATGCTCTGGACCTGGCGCGACAGTGCGGGCAGCTATCTGCGCGCGCTCGCGGTCGAAGATAATGTGATGTTCGTGATTCTCTCGATCCTTGTTCTGATTGCCGCGATGAACATCATCTCGGGTCTGATCATGCTGGTGAAGAACAAGGGCCGCGACATCGGCATCCTGCGCACGATGGGGCTGAGCGAAGGCTCGATCCTGCGCGTCTTTTTCATCTGCGGGGCCAGCGTGGGCGTGCTGGGCACAGTCGCGGGGGTGATTCTCGGCTGTCTCTTCGCGATTTATATCGACACGATTTTCAGCTTCGTGAATTACGTCTCGGGCGGCGGGGTCTGGGATCCCTCGATCCGGGGCATCTACGACCTGCCCGCAGAACTGCGCCTGAATGACGTGCTGCGCGCGGTCGGGCTGTCGCTGTCGCTGTCCTTCATCGTCACGATCTTCCCGGCCCGACGCGCGGCCCGCATGAACCCGGTCGAGGCGTTGCGCTATGAGTGACACGGCCCTGACCCTGAGCGAGATCTCGAAGACCTATAACCCGGGCAAGCCCAATGAAGTGCAGGTGCTGCGTGGCGCCTCGCTGGAGATCGCGCGCGGCGAAGTCGTCGGGCTGGTCGCGCCGTCCGGGGCGGGCAAATCGACGCTTTTGCATATCGCAGGGCTTCTGGACACGCCCGATACGGGGGCTGTGTCGATCAACGGTATCGACATGACGCGCCTCGGTGATCAGACCCGCACGGCCGCGCGGCGCGAAGAGATCGGGTTCATCTACCAGTTCCATCATCTGCTTCCGGAATTTTCCGCACTGGAGAATATCGTCCTGCCGCAACTGGCCAATGGCGTCCCTGCCAAAGAGGCCGAAACACGCGCGCAGGACCTGCTGGACCGTGTCGGTGTCGCAGCGCGCGCGCAGCACCGACCTGCGGCGCTGTCGGGCGGAGAGCAACAACGCGTGGCCTTTTGCCGGGCGCTGGCCAATGCGCCGAGCCTGCTTCTGGCCGATGAACCGACCGGCAATCTCGACCCTGAAACCTCGGATCAGGTGTTCAAGGCGCTGATGGGGCTGGTGCGCGACACCGGGCTTTCGGCGCTGATCGCGACGCATAACCTGGATCTCGCGCGGCGGATGGACCGGGTTGTGCGCATGGATGCGGGCCAGATCGGCCCGGCCTGAGGCCGGCCATTCGCTTGATTTCGCGAAAACACTCTGCGGAGGTGCAAGATGTATTTGGCCTTGCATGCGCCGCGCGGCTTGTGTGAATTGCATGCGAATCCAACCAATGGATGAGGGGCCGCAACAATGCGGCGCGCGCGCAAGGAGTGACAGAGCATGACCAGCAGGGTTAACAAAGCAGGGCTGAGTGTTGACGAGACCCTCGCCCGTTTCACCGAGACCGAGCTTCTGCCCGGAACCGGCATCACGCCTGACAGCTTCTGGTCGGGTTTCGCGGGACTGATCCGCGACATGACACCCAAGAACCGCGCGCTTCTGGACAAGCGCGCCGCGCTGCAAGCGCGCATCGACGATTGGCACAAGGCGCGCGCAAATCAGGTCCATGACCGCGAAGGCTACAAAGCGTTTCTCGAAGAGATCGGCTATTTGCTGCCCGAGGCCGCGCAATTCGAGATCGGAACCTTGGGTGTCGATCCTGAAATCGCCACCGTCGCCGGGCCGCAACTGGTCGTGCCGATCACCAATGCACGCTATGCGCTCAATGCGGCCAATGCGCGTTGGGGCTCGCTCTATGATGCGTTCTACGGCACGGATGCGATGGGCAGCCTGCCCCCTGAAGGCGGTTATGAGCAGGGGCGCGGCGCGCGGGTCGTGGCGCGGGTGCGCGTATTTCTCGACAGTGCTTTCCCGCTCGCAGGCCACAGCCATGCTGATGCGCGGCTCTACCATGTGCGCGCAGGCGCGCTTCTGGTCGATGGCAAGCCGCTGGAGGATCCGTCGAAATTCGCGGGCTACAAGGGCGACGCGCGCGCACCGGATTCAGTGTTTCTGGTCAACAACGGGCTGCATGTGGAACTGGTCTTCAACCGCGCGCATCTGATCGGCGGGCGCGATCAGGCGGCGCTTGCGGATGTGCGCGTCGAATCCGCGCTCTCGGCGATCATGGATTGCGAGGATTCCGTGGCCTGCGTCGATGCCGAGGACAAGGTGCTGGCCTATGCAAACTGGCTGGGGCTGATGCGCGGCGATCTGACCGCGACGCTGGACAAGGGCGGCAAGAGCGTCACGCGCCGCCTGAACCCCGATCTGGAAATCACCGCGCCCGATGGCAGCACAAAGGTGCTCAAAGGCCGCGCGCTTTTGTGGGTGCGCAATGTGGGCCATCTGATGACCAATCCCGCGATCCTCGACGCGGACGGCGCGGAGGTCTTCGAGGGGCTGATGGACGCGATGATGACCGTCACCGCCGCCCTGCATGATCTGCGCAAGTCCGAAGGACCGCGCAATTCGGAACATGGCTCGGTCTATATCGTGAAGCCCAAGATGCACGGGCCAGAGGAAGTGGCTTTCGCGGATGAGATCTTCGCCCGCGTCGAAGAGCTGCTGGGGCTTGCACCCAACACGATCAAGATGGGCGTGATGGATGAGGAGCGCCGCACCTCGGTCAATCTGCAGCAATGCATCCATGCCGCAAGGCACCGCGTGGCCTTCATCAATACGGGCTTTCTGGACCGCACGGGCGACGAGATCCACACCTCGATGGAGGCCGGGCCGTTTTCGCGCAAGGATTTCATCAAGCGCAAGGGCTGGATCAAGGCCTATGAGGATCGCAATGTCGATATCGGGCTGGAATGCGGGCTGATGGGGCGCGCGCAGATCGGCAAGGGCATGTGGGCCATGCCTGACCAGATGGCCGCGATGCTGGAGGCGAAGATCGAGCATCCGAAGTCGGGCGCAAACACCGCCTGGGTGCCCTCGCCCACGGCGGCGACGCTGCATGCGCTGCATTACCATCAGGTCAATGTGCGCGCGGTGCAGGAGAAACTCGCCAAAGGCGGGCGGCGCGCGCATGTCGAGGCGCTGCTGGACATCCCGCAGGCGAGTTTTCGCAAATGGTCGCGCGAGCAGATCCTGCGCGAGGTCGAGAATAACGCGCAAGGCATCCTCGGCTATGTGGTGCGCTGGATTGATCAGGGCGTCGGCTGCTCCAAGGTTCCCGATATCAATGATGTGGGGCTGATGGAGGACCGCGCGACCTGCCGGATTTCCAGCCAGCATATCGCGAATTGGCTGCATCATGGCATCGTGACCGAGGCCGAAGTCATGGAGGCGCTGCGGCGGATGGCGGATGTGGTGGACCGTCAGAATGCAGGCGATCCGTCTTACCGGCCCATGGCGCCGGGCTTCGACGGGGTGGCGTTTCAGGCAGCCTGCGATCTGGTCCTGCAGGGCCGCGCGCAGCCTTCGGGCTATACCGAGCCGGTCCTGCACGCGCGGCGGCTGGAGTTGAAAGCCGCAAGCTGAGGCCGCAGCGCAAAGGAAGGTGCGTGGCAAGCACGCACCCTACCTGCGCCGCTTGCCTGTGATTTCAGGTCAGCCGTAGAGCTCTTTTGCACGGGTCTCGAATGCGCCAACGACCCGGCGCATGGCCTGATCGAAAACCACGCCGATCAGCCGTTGCAACACCGGGTTGCGGAATTCGAAATCGACCGAGAAATCCACGATGCAGCCCCCATCCTCGGCGGGTTTCACCTGCCAATGCGAGATCATGTATTTGAACGGCCCATCCAGATAGGCCGTGTCGATCCGCCCGGCCTCGGGGTACAGCTCCACCCGGCTGCCGAAGCGCTCGCGAAAGACCTTGAAGGAGATCACGAGATCCGCTTCGATCTGCTCACCGCCCTCGATGGGTTTGCGCGAGCGGATCCGCGCCGCCGCCGTCCAGGGCAGGAATTCCGGGTAGCGTGCCACATCGGCGACCAGATCATAGATCTGATCCGCGCTATAGGGCATATGCCGGTGTTCGGTATGGCTGGGCATGCTCTGCTCTTGTCCTGATCGCGCCGTATGTCCTAAAGTCGGGGCGGAAAATCAAGGGGCAGATATGACGCAGCCAGCCTATGTCATCGACCAGATGATCAGCGCCAAACAGATCGCCGCGCGGGTCGAGGAACTCGCCGCCGAGATCACCCGCGCCTTTGCCGGCACCGAGAAACTCGTCGTGGTGGGGCTCCTGCGCGGCTCTTTCGTCTTCATCGCCGATCTGGCGCGCGAGATCACGCTGCCCGTGGAGGTCGATTTCATGGAAGCGTCGAGCTACGGAAATGCCACGCAATCCTCGCGCGAAGTCCGCATCCTCAAGGATCTTTCGGGCAAGATCGAGGGCCGTGACGTGCTGGTGGTCGAGGATATCGTCGATACCGGCTTCACGCTCAGTCAGGTTCTGCAACTTCTGAGCGCGCGTAATCCCGCCCGGCTGGAGGTCTGCGCGCTCCTAGACAAGCCCTCGCGGCGTGAGGTCGATATCAAGGCCACATGGACCGGCTTCGAGATCCCCGATGAATTCGTGGTCGGATATGGCATCGACTATGCCCAACGCGACCGCAATCTGCCCTATATCGGCAAAGTCCGGTTCACGTGAGAAACTTCACGGGGGCGTGAGTTGGACTTACGCGCGCCACGCGCTACGCTCCATCAAGTCATCAATCAGGGAGCGATAAAAATGACTGTTAAACGTATCTTGACTGCTTTTGCACTTGGGGCTGTGCTGGCGGCCCCGGCGCTGGCCGATGACGATCCGGCCGTGGAGCAGCGGCAGGGTCAGTTCAAACTCTATGTGCATAATTTCGGTTTGATGGGCGCAATGGCGCAGGGGCGTATCAACTATGACGCCGAGGCCGCCCAGACCGCCGCCACCAATCTCTATCACATCACCCGCCACGATCAGAGCCGCCTCTGGCCCGAGGGCACTGATTCGATGAGCATCGACGGTACCCGCGCGAAGCCCGAGATCTGGGACAATCTCGATGATTTCGTCGAGAAATTCGGCGCGCTCCAGACCGCTGCGGAAGCGCTGCAAGGCGTCGCGGGCGATGGGTTGCCGGAAATGCAGGCGGCATTCGGAGCCGTTGGTCAAAGCTGTCAGGCTTGTCATGAAGCCTATCGCGAAGAAGCCAGCTGACCCCTGTGACCTCACTGACCCTGCGCGCCAGTTGATCGCGCGCAGGGGGTTCAAGAAAGCAAGCCCATGCGTCGTGCCCTCTTCGGCCTGATCACGCTCGCCGCGGTTGCGGGGGCCGCGGCATGGGTGCTGTCGCGCCCGCAACTGCTAGACGACGCAGAGATCGCGGGGCTGTCAGGCGATGCCGAGCGCGGTCGTGACGTCTACCTCACTGCGGGTTGCGGGTCGTGCCACATGGCGCCCGGAACCGATGCGGATCCGAGCATCCTGTCCGGCGGGCGCAGCTTTGCAAGCGATTTCGGCAGTTTCATCGCGCCCAATATCAGCCCGGATCCCGAGCACGGAATCGGCACCTGGACGCAGGCGCAATTTCTGAACGCGGTGATGCGCGGCGTATCCCCCGAGGGCGCGCATTATTACCCCGCCTTTCCCTATACCAGCTACATCCGCGCCGAGCCGCAGGATATCGCCGACCTCTATGCCTATATGATGACCCTGCCCGCAGATGCGACCCCATCGCAGCCGCATGATCTGGGCTTCCCCTTCAACATCCGGCGCAGCGTCGGGTTGTGGAAATGGCTCTATCTGCGCGATGATTGGGTAACGACAGGCGCGCTGACGGAGGAGGAGACACGCGGTCGGTATCTCTCCGAGGCGCTCGCCCATTGCGCCGAATGCCACACGCCGCGAAACGCGCTTGGCGCGCTTGATCATGACCGCTGGCTCCTGGGCGCGCCCAATCCTTCAGGCACCGGACGCATTCCCCCGATTGCGGGGGACGATTTCGACTGGACCGCCTTTGACATCAGCGCCTATCTGTCTTCGGGCCTGACCCCCGATTTCGACGTCGTCGGCGGAAGCATGGCCCCGGTCGTCAACAATCTGCGGCAACTGGACCGTGCGGAGCTGGACGCGATTGCTGCCTATATCCTGCGCGCCGGGCAATAACCCTGTCTGAGACATGCAAAATTCAACACATGGCCCTTGTCTGGCGGCTCCGGCGCGCACATACTATGTTACTGGCAGACAACAGAGCGCATGGCACAGGATAAAGACATCACGCCGCTCAACCCTGTCGCGCGCCTGAGCTTCACGGAAAAGTTCCGGCTGCAGACATGGTTGATGGGCATCATCGCTTTCGCGGTGATGCTTTTTCTGCTTGTCCAGGCGAAATTTATTCTCATTGCCTTGGCCATCGCCATCATCCTGTTCTCGCTGACTTCTGATGCGATCAATTCGATCTCGCAATTGCGCATCGGTCGGTTTCGAATTGCCAACTGGCTGGCCTCGATTGTCGCGGTGATCCTGATCGCTTCGGGCCTGCTGACGCTCGCAGGCCTCGTCATCTCACAGATCAACACAGTTCTGACCACAACCCTCTCCTACACGGACGACGCACAGCGCGCGATCGCGCAGATGTTCGCGTGGATGGGCGAAGACGTGGAAGCCTCGGTGCTGACGACCGTCCGCAGCATCGAGATCTCGGGCTATCTGCGCTCTGCAGCCGGTCAGGCAGGCACGATCCTGAGCCAGGTCGTGCTGATCATCCTCTTCGTGGGCTTTCTGTTTCTCGAACGGGTCTGGTTTCACACCAAGCTCGAAAATCTGATGGATGACCCCGCACAGGCCCGGCGCGTCAGTTATATCATCAGCTCGATCATCCGGCGCGTGAACCACTACCTGTTGGTGAAAGGGCTGATCTCATCCGTGACGGGGGTCGCGATCTTTCTGTTGCTGAGCGTTTTCAACCTGCAATTCGCCGTTGCGATGGGGCTGCTGACATTCGTTCTGAACTTCATCCCTTCGGTCGGGTCCATCATTGCAACGCTGATCGTCACGCTTGTGGCCTATATTCAGGTGCCAGAGCCACAGACGGCCGTGCTGATTTTCGTGCTCGCAGGGATGATCCAGTTTATTCTTGGCAATGTGATCGACCCGATGCTGATGGGGCGAACGTTACGCCTGTCGGCCTTTGGCATCATCATCTCGCTCGCCTTCTGGGGCGCGGTCTGGGGGATACCGGGCATGTTTCTCGCGGTGCCCTTCATGGTCGCGGTCATGATCGTCTGCTCGCATATTCCTGCCGCGCGCCCCGTGGCCGTTCTTTTGTCGCGCGAGGGCCTGCCGGAAGAGGAGTTTCCCCTTGCGGCACCAGCCGTCCCACAAGACGATAGCGACGCGGAGCGCGCCTATCAGCACGCCGTGGGCGCGGAATAGGCGATCATTCCGGCCAGAAAACACCGTCGGGCGTGACGATCGCATCAAGCGGCTGATCCGTCGCTTCGCGCGGAAGCTCGTTGCAAAACTGCTCTGCAAAGGCAAAACCGATTGCGAAAACTGGTCCCTGCATGCGCAGTTGCGCGAGGGTCCGGTCATAGAAACCGCCACCATATCCCAAACGATAGCCCTGTCGGTCAAATGCAAGCATCGGCACGATCAGAGCCTGCGGAATGAGCGGGTCGCGCTGCGCAGGGATCAGCGCCTTGAATGCGCCCGGAACCATGTCGCAATCAACGCTCCAGCGGTGGAATTCGAGTGGCTGCTTCGCCCCTGTCACAACGGGCACACAGACCGGACCAGCATGCGCAGCCATCGCAGGGGCTGGATCAATCTCACTGCGCATCGCCATATAGCCCGAGAGGATCACCCCCGATAGCTCTGCGCGGTATTGATGTGCGAGCAGACCCAGAAGATGCTCATTCGCTTGGACGACTTTGCCGTCGCTTTGCGCAGCGCTGAAGCTGGCCGCGCGTGACGCCATCAACTGCTTTCGGAGTGCGTTCTTTTCTTCTGCAAGACCGCCTGACACCGCGCCCCCCCATTTCCGGCGAGGGCGCGCCGCGTGCATCCGCACTCAGGCGTTGCGCTTTCGCCACCTGTTTTCCCATGCCTAGAAGCTCAGAAACGCGGAACACTTCCGAGCGATACGCACTCAGTGCTCAGGTGGCACATACAGCATGCAGAGCGCGCGACTGATTACGACAGATCGGACGAGTGCGACGACACCTGCCAACTTGTCACATAAGCCCAGACCGTCAGCGAGGCCGTCAAAACCGTCGCTCCGACCAAACTGTAGGCGAAAAACGCCATCATGAGGCCAAACCCTCCGAAAAAAACATAAACAGCTGCGACCAACCCGCTGGCTATCGCAATCAATAAGCTAGCCATGACCATGACCTATCCCCTCAAGACACGGTATAAGCTGGTATCGCACCCAATTGTGAAGATAATATTAAACTCAGCGAAAGATCAGCGTGCTCAGACCATAGACGCCTCAAACTCACCATTCAGCCGTCGCACGAAATCTGACAACCCCGTAAGCCGCTCTCGGCGCAGGCGTTCGGCCTCAATGATCCCGCGCAACTGTGCTTCGGTGCGATCAAGATCATCGTTTATCAGCACATAATCGTATTCTGCCCAATGGCTTATCTCATCACGCGACTTTTTCATCCGCTCGGCAATCACTGCATCGCTATCCTGCCCACGTTGACGCAAACGGGCATCGAGCGCCGCGATGGTCGGGGGCAGAACGAAGATCGACACGACATCCTTGCCCAGCGAAGAGTTGCGCACCTGCTGTCCGCCCTGCCAGTCAATATCAAACAACATGTCGCGCCCTTCGCGCAACGCCGCCTCCACCGGGCCCTTTGGCGAACCGTAGAGATTGCCGAACACATCCGCATGTTCCAGCATCTCGCCCGCTTCGATCATCGCCTCGAACTCCGCGCGACTGCGGAAATAGTACTCGCGCCCCTCTTGCTCCCCGTCGCGCGGTGGACGGGTCGTCGCCGAGACCGAGAAGCGCAGCGTCGCATCCCATGCCATCAACCGCTTGGCCAGGGTCGATTTTCCAGCGCCTGAGGGCGAAGACAGGATGATCAGCACACCGCGTCTGGTCATGGGCTTACTCCACATTCTGAACCTGCTCGCGCATCTGGTCGATCACAACCTTCAGGTCAAGGCCGATCCGGGTCATTGCCAGATGCTGGGCTTTGGAACACAGGGTATTCGCCTCTCGGTTGAACTCTTGCGTCAAAAATTCCAGCTTTCGCCCGACCGGGCCGGGATCGTGCAACAGGGCACGTCCTGCATCACAATGGGCGCGCAGACGGTCGAGCTCTTCCGTCAGATCCGCCTTCACCGAGATCAGAGCGATCTCCTGTTCGATGCGCGCCGGGTCAACCAGTTCAGAGTCAACGATTTGCGCCAACACCTTGCGAAAATGCGCCTGCAGGTCTGCACTGCGTGACTGCACAAGACCCGATGCCTCAGCAGTCAGCCGCGCGATCTCGTCAATCTGCCCCATCAGGATCGCTTGCAGGGCCACCCCTTCGGCCGCGCGGCTCTGAATGAACGCATCCAACAAAGGTACGAAATCCTGCAGCAGAATCACTTCCAGCGCTTCGGGCTGAATTATGGCCGAATCGGGGCCGGTCGGCTGAATTCCGCGCAATGACAACAGCTCAAGAGCGCTCGGGGGCTGCAGCAAAAACCCCACAGCCTTGGCCTGTGCAGTGATCTTTTCGAGCGCCTCAAGTGTCGCGGCCAGGCCCGTTTCATCCACGGCAAGCGCCGACGAGTCCGACTCGATCCGCAATCGCAACCCAAGGCTCACATTGCCGCGCGCCACGCGTCCAGAGATCTGATCTCGTAGCTTTTTCTCCATGAAAACAGCATGTTCCGGCAGGCGCAAACGGATGTCCAGACCGCGCCCATTGACCGCACGCAGATCCCAGTCCCATGCGATACGCTGGCCGTTGAGCACCGATGCCCCCGCGCGGCTCGCATAGCCCGTCATAGATCGCATTTCAGTCCCCTCACATGGCTCCCGAAGCCATGGACCATATTTCTTAACCAGATTTCAAGAATGTGGCAGAAATCAAGCAAAATTCGAGCTATTAATTTCTCATTAAGAGAGCTTGCGGCAAGATTAAGTCTGAAACGCCCGTTTGCGCTCGGTGGGGTATCGGTGGCCATCGCGAGTCGCCACAAGTTGGGTAAGGGAAACACATGTCTGAGCACCATTCGACACATAGCGCAGCTGCTATTGCCGGGATCACCAGTAATTCTGTCTTCGCGCGCGTCTGCGCCTATTGGTCGATCCTGCGCGAGAATGGCACGACGCCGAAGCGCAGCGATGTCGACCCGCGCGCCCTTGGCGATGCGCTGCCGCATGTCTTTCTGGCGGAACTCGTTGCCCCGCGCGTGGCGCGACTGCGCATTTGCGGGCACAAGATCGAGGACCTGATGGGCATGGACATGCGCGGCATGCCGCTCACTGTCCTGTTTCAGGGCGACGCGCGCAACGCGATCTCCGAAGCCGTCGAGCAGGTCGGCCACGGCGCGCGCGTGATCCTGTCGCTCGAAGGCGAGAGCGGCTTCGGGCTTCCAGAGGTCAAGGCCACGCTGGCGCTGATGCCACTGGCCGATGACACTGGTCGGATCACGCGGATGATGGGCGTGATCGAACGTCGCGGCGAGCCCGGGCGCACGCCCCGCCGTTTCGGACTGGCAACACCGCTGAGCGAACAGGCGTCGGCGCAGCCCCAAGCCCCGGCGCGCCCGGCTCTGCGCGTGATCGAGGGCGGCCTCGGCTGACGCGCTTTCACGGTTTTCCTGCGCCTCTGGCCAAGGTAGAAGGCGCAGGAAACAGACCCAGTGAAAGGCCGCGCCATGATCCTCTACCCTGCCATCGACCTGAAAGACGGCCAATGCGTGCGGCTTTACAAGGGTGAGATGGCGCAGGCCACAATCTTCAATGACAGCCCTGCCGATCAGGCCCGCAGCTTCGCCGAACAGGGCGCGGAATGGCTGCATATGGTGGATCTGAACGGCGCTTTCGCAGGCACCCCGGTCAATGCCAGCGCGGTCGAGGCGATCCTCAGCGCCGTCACCATCCCTTGCCAGCTTGGAGGCGGCATCCGCGACATGGCGACGATCGAAGGCTGGCTGAAACGCGGGCTTGCGCGTGTGATCCTCGGGACGGTCGCGGTTGAGAACTCCGCATTGGTGCGCGAGGCCGCGCGCGCCTTTCCGGGGCAGGTTGCGGTCGGGATTGATGCGCGCGACGGGCGTGTGGCCACCAAGGGCTGGGCCGAGGAAACCGATGTGCTGGTCACCGACCTTGCCCGCCAATTCGAGGATGCGGGCGTCGCGGCCATCATCT
>PXDM01000230.1 GCA_003565055.1 Paracoccaceae bacterium | reverse complement strand
GCGCTTCGGCCTCTGCCGCCAAGGTCCCGGTCGCAATCCCTTGCTGCGCCATCAAACGTGCAGCCCCCAGAAGCACGTCTCGTCCGTCGATCTGCCCACGCAGCCCCAGCCCGGTCAAGGACGTGAAACCCGCCACGTCCGGCAGCGTCAGGCCCTGCTCCTCGGCCTCCGCGAGGATGGCGCTGGCAATCGGATGTTCCGAGGTCTGCTCCAGTGCCGCAGCCAAGGCCAAGGCGTCCGGCGCGGTCCAGCCGCCAGCGGGCAGCAGTTCCGTGAGCACGGGGCGGCCCACAGTCAGCGTGCCGGTTTTGTCAAAAGCCAAGATGTCGGCCTTATCTGCCATCTGTAGCGCTGCGCCCTTCCGAAACAGCACGCCCAGTTCCGCCGCGCGCCCTGTGCCGACCATCACGGATGTCGGCGTCGCGAGCCCCATGGCACAGGGGCAGGCAATGATCAGCACCGACACACCTGCGACCAGCGCGAAGGTCAGATCAGGCCCGAAGATCAGCCAGATCAGCACGGTCAGCGCCGCAACGGCCATTACGATGGGCACAAAGATCATCGTCACCCGGTCCACCAATGCTTGCACAGGCAGCTTCGCGCCCTGCGCGTGCTCTACCATGCGGATGATCTGCGCCAGCATCGTCTCCGCACCTGTGCGGGTGACAGTCATCCGCGCCGCACCGGCCCCGTTGACCGTGCCGCCGATCAATCTGTCTCCGGCGGATTTCTCGACCGGCATCGGCTCGCCCGTGATCATGCTTTCGTCGATCACCGCATGCCCGTCGGTCAGTTCGCCATCCGCCGGGATACGTTCGCCGGGGCGCAGTTGCACGCAATCTCCGGCCACGACCTGCGCGAGCGGGAGTTCCACGAAGGCCCCATCGCGCAGCACACGCGCAGTTTTCGGCTGCAGCCCCACCAGCCGCGCAATCGCCGCACCTGTGCGCCCCTTGGCGCGCGCCTCCAGCCATCGGCCCATGAGGATCAGCGTCACGATCACCGCCGCAGCCTCGAAATAGACGGCCCGCGCCGCTTCGGGCAAAACCTGCGGTGTGAAGGTTGCAATCACCGAATAGACCCAGGCCGCAGATGTGCCAAGCGCCACCAGCGAGTTCATGTCCGGCGCTCCGCGCGCGAGTGCGGGGAAGCCGGTCATGTAGAAACGCCGCCCCGGCCCTGCAAGAACCGCTGTTGTCAGTACGAATTGCACCAGCCACAGGGTCTGCATGCCGAATGTATGATGCAGCCAATGGTGAAAGGCCGGGATCATGTGCCCGCCCATTTCCAAGATGAAGACCGGCAGGCTGAGCCCCAACGCCCAGAGCATCGCATTGCGCAGGGCGCGCGCCTCGGCGGCATTGCGACGCCCGGTGCCATCGGGCTGCGTCGCGTCGATGTGCTGCGCGGGATAGCCAAGCTTTGCCAGATCGGCGATCAGTGCCTCGGTGATGTCATTGCCTGCGACATGCTCGATCTGCGCGCGCTGCGTGGCGAGATTGACGCTCGCGCGCAGCACGCCGGGATGCGCGCGCAGAGCGTTTTCCACGCGCGCGACGCAAGAGGCACAGGTCATCCCGTCAAGTGTCAGTGCAGTCTCGGTGCTGCGGATCGGATAGCCCGCGCGCTGCATGTCGCCCTGCAAGCCCAGCAGATCCGTTCCACGCGCCAGCCCCAGCCGCGCCTTATGCGTCGCGAGATTGACCGAGGCTTCACGTACCCCGGCGGCTTTCGTCAGGGCAGTTTCAGCACGCCGCACACATCCCGCGCAGCTGAGATTGTCGAGCATGACGTCGAGTTCGAGATCGGTTGCGCTGGCAGTGTCGGACTGTGTCAAAGGGGCCTCTCGCTTTGGCTTCCCGACCTATATGGCCCTTCCATCTTGTGGAAGGTCAAGGCCGCGTTGCGTCAAGCGCGGAGATCCTTTTGCAGCGTCAGCTCCTCGGTGAGCTGCGTCTCAGCCGCCCGGCCCGCCCGCCGCGGCGCTGGTTCAACTGCCCTTTGCGCGCGGGCAGCTCTGCCATCAGCGCCTTCCGTGCCTCGGGCGTCATGTGGGACCATTGCGTGATTTCGTCAATCGTGCGCAGACACCCCGTGCACAAACGCGCTTCGGGATGGATCACGCAAATATTGACGCAAGGGCTGTCAATCTTTGGTCGCGCGGGAGTCTGGTCATACATGGGCTGCCTGTTGCTCTGCTCAGCTCCCCCATAGCCCGAAAAACCGCGCCCGTCGCGTCAAAACCGTCATTGTCATGACATTGACCGCCATCGCAGGCCCGTCAGGTGCGGCGCAGAACCGCCAGACGATCCAGCGCGCCCTGCAGGATCACCCCGGCGGCCACATGGTCGATCACCTCCGCCCGTTTGCGCCGCGATGTATCGGCTTCGAGCAAGGCACGCTCCGCCGCGACGGTCGACAAGCGTTCATCCCAGAAGCTGATCGGCAGCTCTGTCAGCGCGGAGAGGTTGCGCGCAAAGGCCCGCGTCGACTGGCAGCGCGGCCCCTCGGAGCCATCCATATTGCGCGGCAGCCCGAGGATGAAGCCGCCGATCTCGCGCGCAGAGGCCAGTTCCAGAAGCGCCTGCGCATCCGCGCCGAACTTGACGCGGCGGATCGTTTGCAGGGGCGAGGCCACGGATAACAGCCGGTCCGAGACTGCAACCCCGATCGTCTTGGTGCCGAGATCCAGCCCCGCCACAGCGCGCATCGCCGGGAGCGCCTGAGCGAAGTCAGCGATCTCGTCGAACACCGCCATTCAGGGTGCGGGGCTCTGGAGCCCTGCCTCAGCCGCAGCGGCATTGATCAGCGCAAGATCCTCGGCGCGTGCGGCGAAAACCGTGCGGGCTTCCTGCAGGATATCGAGCGCCTGCTCATCGCGCCCCAGCACCCCCAAGGCCCGGATCAACTGCGCCCATTCCGAGGCAGAACCGCCATCATTGGCCAGCCGCGCCATGAGACCGCCCACCATGCCTTCGATCATCTCGGCACGCTCTTGCTCAGTCATGTCCTCAGCCGCCTCGACCTCATCCAGACTGGGTGCCGCGAGCTCCGCGCCTGCGGGCGCAGGGCGCGGCGGCAGGGTATAGCGCGGCTCGCCCGAGATCCGAGCCAGTTCGGGAAGCGCGGCGCGAATTTCCGGCATCCAGGGATCATCGCCCGCGCTCAGGTCATGCAAGCGCCGCCAGATGCGAAAGGTCATGTCGGGCCGCCCGGTCTGCGCATACATCCGACCCGAGTAATAAAGCGCGATCAGGTTCTGGTTGTCACGGCGCAGGATCTGCTCGATCACCGCTTCGGCCTCTGGCGAGACGAAGCCGCCCGTCGCAATCACCATCAGATCGAGCAGATAGGCATAATCTTCCGCGCCAGCCTCATCACCACGCAGCTCGATCACCTGGACCTGTGCCTCAATCGCGGCGCGGTAATTGCCCAGCCGCGCCTCGTTCTGCGCGAGCAGCACATAGCCCGTCACATCCAGCGGACGGTCCTGCATCGCCGCGCGCAGCTGTGCCACCATACCTTCGAGCTCTTCACGCCCCTGAAACGGCTCAGGCTCAGGAAAAGCAGCGGCGAATTGCGCTTCAAGCTCCGCTTGCCGGGCGCGGTTTTCGCGGGCTTCGGCAGCGTCGAGATGGCGCTGTGCCAGGGGCATGTCGGGATAACCGGGCGCACCGAAGCTCAGATACACCGCGCCACTGCCCAGAATGGCGATCACAACCGCACCAATCGCGACCCAACGCATCCCGGCCGGCGCAGGTCCGCCCACCCGGCGCGCGCCGATGTCCCGGTCGAGATCGAGGATCCGGCGCGAGATTTCCAGCTTGAGACGCTCAGCCTCTTCCGCGCCGAGCGTGCCGCGTGCCAGATCGCGCTCCACTTCGGACAACTGGTCGCGATAGACCTTCATCGCGCGCTCTGTGCCATCCGCCGCGCTCACTTGCCCGGCGCGCAAAATTGCACGCAGCATATAGGCCGCGACCATCAGGGCGATCAGAAAGAAAACGCCGATTTCCCACCATTCAGACATGGAACCTCCAGATTTGGGGCAGGTTTATCCATCTTTCGCAATGGGAAAAAGTGCAAAACCCGACATGTGGCTCACAATCGTGCAAGCCGCGACGCCCTGTCACAGGAACAGCGCATTTCGGTTTTCGGCTTCATTGTGACGCTTCTGGATAACTCAACGGGCCTGGGGTAAGCCAGTAAGCGGACAACGCCTCGAGCAAAGGAGCGCCCCGTCATGCGCCGCTATTCCGCCTTCGCCATCGCCCGCGAGGCCTTTCGCCAGCACAAGGGCTGGTCTGAGGCCTGGCCCAACCCGGAGCCCCGGAGCCAGTATGACGTGATCATCGTGGGCGCAGGCGGGCATGGGCTGGCAACGGCCTATTACCTCGGCAAGCGCTTTGGGATCACCAATGTCGCTGTGATCGAAAAAGGCTGGCTTGGTGGTGGCAATACCGGGCGCAACACGACGATCATCCGCTCGAACTACCTTCAGGACCCCTCCGCCGCGCTCTATGAAAAATCCCGCGCGCTGTTCGAGACGTTGAGCCAGGAGCTGAACTACAACATCATGTTTTCGCCACGCGGCGTGATGATGCTGGCGCAGACTGAGCATGAGAAACGCGGCTATCTGCGCACAGAACGCGCCAATGCGTTGCAGGGCGTGCAGACGCGCTTCATCTCGCCCTCGGAAGTGCGCCGTCTCGTGCCGATCATCAATATCGACGGCCCGCGCTACCCGGTTCTGGGCGCGCTGTGGCAGGAACGCGCAGGCACGGCGCGCCATGACGCGGTGGCCTGGGGCTTCGCACGCGCCTGCGCGGCGATGGGCATGCATGTCATCGAGCAATGCGCCGTGACGGGTGTCGAGTCGGCGGATGGTGTTGTGACGGCCGTGAACACCACCAAAGGGCGTATCGGCTGCAAGAAACTCGGCATCGTGGTGGCGGGCCATTCGGGGGCGCTTGCTGATATGGCGGGTTTCCGTCTGCCCGTCGAGTCGGTCGCATTGCAGGCGCTGGTCTCGGAGCCGATCAAGCCCTGTATGGATGTCGTGGTCATGGCGAACACCGTGCATGGCTACATGTCGCAATCCGACAAGGGCGAAATGGTCATCGGCGGCGGCGCGGACCAGTTCAACAACTACACGCAGCGCGGCTCCTGGCATCATATCGAAGAAACGGTCCGCGCGCTGGTCGAAACCTTCCCGATGATCTCGCGCCTCAAGATGCTGCGCCAATGGGGCGGCATCGTCGATATGACCGGCGACCGCTCGCCGATCATATCGAAAACGCCCTTGGGCAATTGCTTCATCAATTGCGGCTGGGGCACAGGCGGCTTCAAGGCGACACCGGGCTCAGGCTGGGCGATGGCGGAACTGGTCGCACGCGGCGAGCCGGGCCCACTGGCAGAGGCTTTCTCGATGACCCGCTTCCGCGAGGGCCGCTTCATCGACGAAAGCGTCGCAGCAGGAGTGGCACATTGATGACGAACCTGCGCGCCTGCGACAAAATGCATGTGGGACAGGCCTCTCCCCTGATGACATTCTCGTGCGGATGCATAGATTGCAGATGTTGCGTAACGGAGGCTCCATGCGAAAACAGATCTCGACGCTTATCGCTCATACTCAGGCCAACCCGCAGAAACTCATCGGCTTCGCCATCGGCGCAGGGGTGCCCATCCTGTTCTGGCTCCTGTTCTGGGCACAGACCTCAGGCGGCCTTGCCGGGCCACTCGTCGACCCGCGCCCTGCAGCTTTCTCGATCCCGACCGACTGATCTTCCTTCACGCTCGGCGACAGATATCAACACGCCTTGGCGTGCGACAAGGCGTCGCAAATGCCAAGGCAACTTTTCTCTCTTTCATCTTTGTAAAAATATCCCGGGGGTCCGGGGGCAGCGCCCCCGGCCATCGGGGCTGGAGCGCCCATGCTGTTACTGACATGCCCCTGCTGTGGCGTCACAGCGGAAGAAACCGAATTTTCCTCTGGTGGTGAAGCGCATCTGACCCGCCATGGCCCCGGATCGACAGACCACGACTACGAATCCTACATGTTCAACCGCAAGAACCCGCGCGGTGTGCATTTCGAGCGCTGGCGGCATGCCTATGGCTGCGGGAAGTGGTTTCTTGCTGCGCGCGACACAACGACACTCGAAATTTTCGCGACCTATCCGGCGCAGACCACCGAGCCGCCGGCCGATGTGATCACCAGGATTCAGCACAAACGCCCCGATTGGGAGGGATATGCATGAGCCATCGTCTGCCCAATGGCGGCCGCCTGATCCAGCGCGGCAAACCGCAAAAATTCACCTTCAACGGCAAGACCATGACCGGCTACGCAGGCGACACGCTCGCAGCGAGCCTGTTGGCGAATGGTCAGACGCTTGTCGGCCGGTCGTTCAAATACCACCGCCCGCGCGGGATCGTGGCCTCCGGCGCGGAAGAGCCCAATGCGCTTGTGGGCTTGGGCACAGCTGACCGCTATGAGCCCAACCAGCGTGCCACCACGACCGAGCTTTTCGACGGTCTGGTGGCCGAAAGCCAGAACCACTGGCCGAGCCTGGAGCTGGACCTTCTGTCGGTCAACAATCTGGTGCCGCAATTTCTGACCGCAGGGTTCTACTACAAGACCTTCCTGCAGCCCCGCGCCTTCTGGAAACATGTCTATGAGCCGATCATCCGCCGCTCTGCCGGTCTCGGCAAGGCCCCGGCCAACAAGGCCCGCGATCCAGACCGCTACGAGCAGATCTACGCTTTTTGCGATGTGCTGGTCATCGGCGGCGGGATTGCCGGGCTGCAGGCGGCGCTGAGCGCAGCGCAGACAGGCGCAAAGGTGGCGCTCTGGGAGCAGACAGCGCATTGGGGCGGGCGCGCGCCGGTCGATGGCGTGGTGATCGACGGCAAGCCTGCGCAGGATTGGATCAAGGCAACTGTCAGCGCGCTTGAGGCCATGGAGAACGTGCAACTTCGCCTGCGCATGATGGGCGCTGGGGTCCATGACCACGGCTATGTGCTGGGCTATGAACGCATCACCGATCACGCACCGGACACTGAGGCACCTCGCCACAGGCTCTGGCGCCTGCGCGCGGGTCAGATCATCACCGCGACAGGGGCCATCGAACGCCCGCTGTCCTTTGCGGGCAATGATCTGCCGGGCGTGATGCTCGGTTCGGCGATGCGCGATTATCTGGTGAATTACGCGGTCGCCCCCGGCAACTCCGTGCTCGTGGTGACAAATAACGATGATGCCTATCGCACTGCGATCGCGCTGCGCAAGGCCGGCATCGGCGTGCCCGCCATCGCCGATGCGCGCGCAGAGGCCACGGGGCCGCTCGCCGAGGAAGCGCGCGCCCTGGGGATCCGCGTGCTGACCGGCAAGGGCGTGCGCAAGATCAAAGGCGGCAAACACGTCACTGGTGCGGAACTCTGCCGCATCGACAGAACGGGGACCGCGCATTCCGACATCATCGACTGCGACGCCGTGGCCATGTCGGGCGGTTGGTCGCCTGTCGTGCATCTGTGGTCGCATTGTGGTGGCAAGCTCAGCTGGGACACGACTGGCCATTTCTTCCGCCCCGACCCCAGCCGCCCGCCCACGGGTGTCGATGGCAAGGGGTTCGTGCATGTCTGCGGGGCCGCGAACGGGGTTCTGACAACAGTGCTCGCAGATGCCCATGCCGCCGCTGTGACTGCGCTCGGGGTCTCGGATCTGCCCCTGCCAGCGCAGGATCAGAGCGTCGCGGAAGCCCCGCTTGAGCCCGTCTGGATCATGCCGCGCCGTGCCGAATATCCGTTGCGCGCGAAAATGTGGCTCGATTATCAGAACGATGTGAAAGTCTCGGATGTGCAGCTTGCTGCGCGCGAGGGCTATCAGAGCGTCGAGCATACCAAGCGGTATACCACGCTCGGCATGGCGACGGATCAGGGGAAGTTAAGCAATATCAACGGGCTCGCCGTTCTGTCGGATGCGTTGGGTCAGCCGATCCCGGCCACAGGCACGACCACCTTCCGCCCGCCCTATACTCCGATCTCGCTCGGTGCGATTGCAGGCGAAGCGCGCGGCGGGGTCTTCCAACCCCTGCGGCGCAGCCCGCTGCATGACTGGCACGCGGCCAATGGCGCGGATTGGGAACCTGTCGGCCAGTGGCGGCGTCCCTTCACCTACAAGCGTGCGGGCGAGAGCCGCGATCAGGCCGTCAATCGCGAAGTCAGGAACGCCCGTGAGAACGTGTCGCTGCTCGATGCCTCGACCCTGGGCAAGATCCTTGTCTCTGGCCCCGATGCCGGGCGGTTCCTCGATATGCTCTACACCAACATGATGAGCACCCTGAAACCCGGCAAATGCCGCTATGGGCTGATGTGCAATGAAAACGGCTTCCTGATGGATGACGGGGTCGTGGCGCGGCTCGATGAGCAGAGCTTCCTTGTCCACACGACCAGCGGCGGCGCGGATCATGTGCATGGCTGGATGGAAGACTGGTTGCAATGCGAATGGTGGGACTGGAAGGTGCACACGGTCAATCTGACCGAGCAATTCGCGCAGATCGCTGTGGTCGGCCCGAAGGCGCGTGTGCTTCTGGAGCGTCTGGGCGGCATGGATGTCAGCGCGGACGCCCTGCCCTTCATGGAATGGCGCGACGGCCAGCTTGGCGGTTTTGATGTCCGCGCCTTCCGCATCAGCTTCTCGGGCGAGTTGAGCTACGAGATCGCTGTGCCCGCCTCACAAGGCGCGGCGCTCTGGGAGCGGCTGATGACTGAGGGCGCGGATCTGGGCATCATGCCCTATGGCACCGAAGCGCTGCATATCCTGCGCGCTGAAAAGGGGTTCATCATGATCGGCGATGAAACCGATGGCACGGTCATCCCGCAGGACCTGGGGCTGAACTGGGCGATCAGCAAGAAGAAAGCCGATTTCCTCGGTAAGCGGGGGATGGAACGCGAAGCCATGGTCAACCCGGAGCGCTGGAAGCTGGTCGGGCTGGAAACCCTCGATGGATCAGTCCTGCCGCATGGCGCGCTGGCGCTCGGCAAGGGCAAGAATGCCAATGGGCAGGCCGTGACCGAAGGGCGCGTGACCTCGACCTATTATTCGGCGACGCTGGGGCGTGGGATCGCGATGGGGCTGGTGGCACAGGGGCCGGAGCGGATGGGCGAGGAGCTGATCTTTGCCGGGCCGCAGGACAAACGGATCAAGGCGCGCATCGTGGACCCGGTGCTCTATGACAAGGAAGGGGCGCGGCAGAATGTCTGAGATCTTGAGAAGCGCATGGCCCGGCGCTGAATTCACAGGGTTCGTTCAGGTGTCCGAGGCTGGGCTGCAAGGCATGATCACGCTGCGCGGCGACCTTGGCGCGGCAAATCTGGCGAAAGCGCTGAAGGCCGCCACAGGCTGCGCCATGCCTGAGACACGCAAGATCACCCGTGAGGGCGCGCACAGCCTCGTCTGGATGTCGCCCGATGAATTGATGATCCTTTGCCCGCATGCGGACGCCCCGGCGCTGGTCGAGCGCCTGCGCGAAGACCTCGCAGGGGCGTTTGTGACGCTGGCGAATGTCTCGGACGCGCGGGCCGTGTTCCGTGTCACTGGGGCCGGCTGGCGTAACGCGCTGGCCAAGCTCTGCCCGGTCGATTTCAGCACGCTCAACACGGGCGATATCCGCCGCACGCGCGCCGCCCAGGTGGCCGCGGCCATTCTGGTGACCGACGCCGAGGAAGCGCAGATCATCTGCTTCCGCTCGGTCGCAAAGTACATGTTCGATCTGCTCAGCCTCGCCGCCGCGCCCGGATCGGAACCCGCGCTCTATGTCTGAGTTAATTCCCTGAGGCCCCTTGACCTGAGCGCGCACAGGGCTCTTATTCCGGGGGCGAAGAGACATAACAACAGACGAGGACAAACAGATGGCTTTCGAACTTCCCGATCTCCCCTATGCCCATGACGCGCTCGCAGGTCTCGGCATGAGTGCCGAGACGCTGGAATTTCACCACGACATTCACCACAAGGCCTATGTCGATAACGGCAACAAGCTGATCGCCGGGACCGAGTGGGAAGGCAAATCGGTGGAGGACATCATCACCGGCACCTATCAGTCCGGGGCCGTGGCGCAGACAGGCATTTTCAACAATGCCAGCCAGCACTGGAACCACGTGCAGTTTTGGGAAATGATGGGGCCGGGTGCGAAATCCATGCCTTCGGAGCTGGAAAAGGCGCTGGTCGAAAGCTTTGGGTCGGTCGACAAGTTCAAGGAAGAGTTCTCGGCCGCAGGTGCCGGGCAGTTTGGCTCTGGCTGGTGCTGGCTCGTGAAGGACAAGGATGGCGCGCTGAAGGTCACCAAGACCGAGAATGGCGTCAATCCGTTGTGTTTCGGGCAGACCGCGCTTCTGGGCTGCGATGTGTGGGAGCACAGCTATTACATCGACTTCCGCAACAAGCGCCCTGCCTATCTGACCAATTTCCTCGAGAAGCTGGTGAATTGGGAAAACGTCGCATCGCGCATGTGACCGGTCAAAGGCGCCCTTCGGGGCGCCTTTTGCTCTGCGCGCGCCCACGGAACCGCCGTGGCCCGGAGGGCAGTCAAAAAGAAACGGAAATCGACCGAAATGTGGCTAATTGGTTTGCAGGCCAGCTGAATTTCCGTTAGGCGCGCAATAGCGTGCGGCAGGCACCATTCTCTCCCTTTCCCTACTTGTAAAAGGTGCCCGCGTCATGCGTTTGAACATTGATGTCGTCATGGATTACCAGCTCGACGGCCCCGGCCCTGTATTGCTCGCGGTCGAAGCGGCGGCCATTCCGGGACAGCGCGTGGAAAACAGCATGCTGGAAATCCACAATGCAACCCATCGGCATGTCCCGGGCGAAGCAGGTCTGGGTCAGCGGATCTGGGCTGACCTCATCTGCGACAGACTGAACCTGCGCTATGTCACTGACGTCGAAATCACGCGCGAAGATATCCCGTTGCAAACTTTGTCGCAGGATAACTGGCAGAATTTGCCCAGCGATCTGCTGAGCTATCTGCGTCCGTCGCGCTTTTGTCCGTCGGATCTGTTCATGCCCTATGTCGCCAAGAGCTTTGGCCATCTGGACGCAGGTGCCAAGGTGGCCGCAATCCGTGACTGGGTTGCCGAATCGGTCAGCTATGTTCCGGGCAGCTCCGACGCTGCCACCTGCGCCAATGACACGTTCGTGTCGCGCGAAGGCGTTTGCAGGGATTTCGCGCATTTGGTATGTACGCTGGTGCGCGCTGCACAAATCCCGGCGCGCTATACCTCGGGCTATGGCCCGGGCGTCACGCCACCCGATTTCCACGCTGTGGCCGAAGTCTGGCTGGACGGGGCCTGGCACGTGGTGGATGCCACCGGCATGAGCACCAGCGCCGATCTGGCAATCATTGGTACTGGCCGCGACGCAAGCGACGTCGCCTTCATGGAAACCCAATCCCCCGCGTCGCCAAACTACCAGAACCTGATCATCACGCGCCGCTAGAGCGAGATGCCGTCAGCCTGAATCGACAGGGGATTGAACAAACCCGCTGTGCGGGATGGGTGTGGTTATTGGAGGAAATGGTCTCCTGATGAGAAGGTTTGGTTGCTGAGACCAACCTTTGATCAGGAGACCATGCTATGGCCAATGCCACATCAGCGGTAAGCCCGCTGC
>PXDM01000007.1 GCA_003565055.1 Paracoccaceae bacterium | reverse complement strand
GGCGAGAGAACAGCTGGTCATGGACGAACTCCTTGCAGGGAAAGAGTCCGTGTTCAGAATCCATCTCGCCGGTCGTTTCCACCCCCAAAATCAACAAATAACGCAAGTGTCGTGTAGTGTGTCGGCCAGCAGTAGCCTTGCCAGGTGATACCCGATGAACCCGGCCGTGCCCGTGATGAAGACGCGCCTCATGTCGCTATGCCGGGGGATGGACGCACCGGGGCAGGCCCATGCGCGTGTGATCGGGGGGATGGGGGGATCATCGGGGCAGGCCGCTCCGGCAGATGGCGAACATGGGATCGGACGCTGACCCGCTACACTGATGCGCCGCCCGATGCAACTGCCAGGGCGGCAGGGCGCAGGCGGGCAGCCATGCAGCGTACGCTTGCCCCACCCCGATTTAACCCGTCTCGGCGATGCTCCCGCCTCGACCTCCCAGCCGGAAGCACCTTGCATGTCAGACCTGTCCCCCCGCCTCGCGCTACCCTTCATCCTGCCCGCGCAGGCCCAGAAACATGTCACCCATAACGAGGCGCTGACGCGGCTCGATCTGCTCACGCAGCTCACGGTCATGGCCTTCGGCGCGACCCAGCCCCCCTCCCTGCCCGCCGAGGGCGAGATCTGGGCGCTCGGGCCGGGCGCGAGCGGGGCCTGGGCGGGCCATGACGGCGCTCTTGCCGCCTGGATCGGGGATAGCTGGCAGTTCATCACCCCGGCTCCGGGGTGGCGCGCGGCCTCAGGCGGTGATCTGCGGATCTGGACCGGCAGCGCCTGGACCCCGCTCGCCACCGCCGATCTGGAGAATGTGCCCGGGCTGGGGGTGAATACCGGCTTTGACACGACCAATCGCCTGTCCGTATCCGCGCCCGCCAGGCTGCTCAGCCATGAGGGCGCGGATCATCATCTCAAGATCAACAAGGCCGCGCCCGGTGACACGGCCAGCCAGTCTGGCGGCACGCCCACGGGCGCAGCCATCGAGCGCGGCAGCAATTCGAACGGCGAATATGTGCGCTTTGCGGACGGGACGCAGATATGTTGGCACACGCTGCCAGCCGTAAGCACCCAGATATCGGCGGGAAATCTGTTCATGCACACCAACATCTTGACTTGGACTTATCCTGCCGCATTCGTAATAGCGTCGGCTATTTCAGGCGCAGCGGGCGCGGCGAAGCGTTGGATCGCGCCGGGCCAGTCATCGCTGACCTCTGCAGGATGTCGCGTCTTTTCCGCCACAAGTTCAGGGAACGAACACCATCCGCGCCTGATCACTATTGGCCACTGGTTCTAAGGAGACACATCATGAATTTAACACTTTCCCCAGTTCGCGGCTTGCCCGGTCGGCCTGAAACTACGCTGCATGTCGATGGCGATACCATCAGCATCAACGGCACGCCATACGGCCTTTCGCCCGTCTCCGAAAGCGGCGAAGGTGAATGGCCCGACAGCCCGATCATCGGCAAGATTACGCGGCAGGGCGGCGTGCTTCAGGTCACTCTTCTGGTGGTGCTTGACGATACCGCATTGCACAACCAGCCTGACAGCCCTTGGACCATCCATGATGCCAGCGGCACTGTGGCTATCCCCGCCCTGCGCAAGACAGAAGAGATGACGGCATGAGCCGACGATCAAGACAGCAACGGAACTGCAGGCCGAAGCGCAGGCCGCATGTCAGGTGAGGCTTGCGAAAGCCATCGACACCCATGTCGAGGCGCAGGCCAAATCGCTGGGATACAGCAGCGCCGTGCATCTGGGCGGCTATGCAGGCAGCACTGTGGCCAGCTGGCAGACTGAGGCGCAGGCCTTCGTCGCATGGCGCGATCAGGTCTGGCAGGTCGGATTTCACATGCTGGATCAGGCGGATCCGGCAGACTCGCCTTCGGTCGAAGCGGTGCTTGCAAAACTGCCCGTCTGGCGGGGCTAACAGCACCCGGCCCTGCGGCGTCGCGCCTTGCTCTTGCCCGACAAATGCGCAAGACCATTGCCCCGGAGGATTGCTGATCGCCGGGGCAATACGACGCGCATATATTGGCGGAAAGGGATTTCATGAACATTACTGTCGTCGGTCTGGGCTATGTGGGCCTGTCAAACGCCATCCTGCTGGCGCAGCACAATAGCGTCACGGCGCTGGATATCTCGGCCGCGCGTGTCGCGCAGGTCAATGCGCGCCAATCCCCGATCATTGACGCCGATTGCGCCGCGTATCTGCAGGACCACGCGCTTGATTTGAGCGCAACCACTGATCCGCAAGCGGCCTATGCCAGTGCTGATTATGTGATCGTGGCCACGCCAACCGATTACGACCCGCAGACCGACGCCTTCGACACCTCGAGTGTCGAGGCCGTGATCCGCGATGTTCTGGCCACCAATTCGCAGGCCGTGATCGTCGTGAAATCGACCGTGCCCGTGGGCTTCACCCGGCGCATCCGCGATGAGACCGGGTTTGACAACATCCTGTTCTCGCCTGAATTCCTGCGCGAGGGCCGCGCGCTTTACGACAATCTGCACCCCTCGCGCATCGTGGTGGGCGAGCGCAGCCCGCGCGCACAGGTCTTTGCCGATCTGCTGCGCGAGGGCGCGATCCGCAAGGATGCG
>PXDM01000151.1 GCA_003565055.1 Paracoccaceae bacterium | reverse complement strand
GGGTTCTGGGGATGGCGCAAATTCTTGAAGCGTCTGATCTCAACAGCGAACAGCGCGAAGCCTTGCGTATCATCGGCGACTCTGGCGGATTGCTCATGTCGATCATCGCGGATGTCCTTGATCTCTCGAAGATCGAAAGCGGGCAGGTTTCGCTGTCACCTGTGCCTGAAAAGCTGGCTCCTGTTCTCGCTGCGACAGTCGACTTGTTCCGGGCGCGTGCGGCGGAGAATGACACCTCGCTGGAATTTGCCGTTGAGGGTATTGTGCCGGAGCGTCTGATCTACGACTCGGTCCGCGTCCGCCAGTGTTTGGGAAATCTTGTCTCCAATGCCGTGAAATTCACCAAGGGCGGGACAGTGCGTGTCGCATTGTCGGCAGTCGGCGACGAAGACAGCTGGATCGTCACCTTGCAGGTGTCAGATACCGGCATCGGCATTGAGCCGAACACGCTCAAGCGGCTGTTTCAGCCCTTCGAGCAAGCCGATGCTTCGACCTCGCGCACCTATGGGGGGACGGGCCTCGGGCTCGCATTGTCGCGACGTTTTGCGCGGCTTATGGGGGGCGATATTGCCGTGACTTCCCAGCCGGGGGAGGGCTCTTGCTTCAAATTCTGGTTTCGCGCCGGGCATGTGGACACGATGACCGAGGGGGTGGCCGACCGGCCGGTGACATCGTCCTTACATGGCGCGCTGCAAGGCAAGGTTGTCCTTGTGGTCGATGACAGCCGCATCAACCGGCGCGTTGCGCGCGGGTTGCTCAAGCCTTTCGGTCCGACCTGCATTGAAGCAGACGATGGTGTGCATGCTCTGGAAATCATCGCCGATCAGCATGTGGATCTGATCCTGCTCGACATGCATATGCCGAAGCTCGATGGGATGGCAACGCTCGAGGAATTGCGCCAGCGCCCGCATCCTGTTGGCGCGACACCGGTTTTGGCGCTCACCGCAGATGTGCTGCATGGGCGGCGCGACGATTATATCGAAATGGGGTTTCAGGGGTTTCTGTCCAAACCTCTGATGCGCGCCGAGCTTGAGGCCGAACTGTTGCGGATTGGCCTCGTGGCGGACGCGCGCGCAGAGGGTGTTCAAGGCTGAGACCGTAGCTTGATCTGCCCTTCTGTCTGAGTGGCGCGCGAAAAGTGAGCGGCGAAGGGCGTTGGTCGCGGGCTCCGGGGCGCGCGTGGACGTCATTTATGCGTCACTTCCCTCGTATAAATCGCTCCTGCGACATCTTGTATGCGCGAAACTCTTGCCAGATGCTTCGCGCCAGATATAGTCCGCTTATGTTTTCGCTGTGGCGCAGCGAAAGATCGGCCCTGCGGGGTGCGCAGAAACGTCGCCCCTCAAGGGCTGCTTGAATGGAGGCAGCACCTGTGGATGGTGATTTCAGAACTGAGTTTGTGCGCGAGCCGGTCGCCTTGAGGCAATTTCCTGCCCTGGTGCTCAATGCCGATTACAGACCTTTATCCTATTATCCGCTCTCGCTCTGGCCGTGGCAGGATGCGGTCAAGGCCGTGTTTCTCGACCGGGTCGATATTCTGGCGGAATATGAACATGTGGTGCGCTCGCAGCGTATGGAAATCCGCGTGCCCTCGGTCGTGGTGCTGCGTGACTATGTCAAGCCGCGCAAGCGCGTCGCCTTCACCCGGTTCAACCTGTTCCTGCGCGATGAGTTTTCCTGCCAATATTGCGGCGCGAAAAATGATCTGACCTTTGATCATGTCCTGCCGCGCAAGCTTGGCGGGGTCACCAGCTGGGAAAACGTCGTTGCCGCCTGCGCGCCCTGCAACCTGCGCAAAGGCTCCAAGACGCTGCGCGAAGCAGGCATGAAACTTCGCACCGCCCCGATGCGTCCCCAATCCGAACAGTTGCGCAATCTCGGCCGCCGTTTTCCGCCCAACCACCTGCATGACAGCTGGCTTGACTACCTGTATTGGGACACTGAACTGGAAAGCTGAAGCGCGCGCAGGTGCTGGACAGCAGGGCATCAACTGTGTAAACGGGCACTGATAGCGCTAACGGCCCCTGTGCCACAGTTCCGATCCCGTAAGAGAGGTCATGATGGTTGCACGCGTCATTCCGGTCGATCAGTTTGATCTCGTCATCTTCGGGGCCACCGGGGATCTGGCGCGGCGCAAAATCCTGCCGGGTCTCTATCGTCGCTGGCGCGAGGGCCAGATCCCTGAAGGTGCCGCGATCATCGGCGCGGCGCGCACGGAGATGGGGCGCGACGCGTTTCGCGCGCAGGTCAGCGACGCGCTGCATGAATTCCTGCCCGCACCGGAGCTTGAAGCCGCGCGGGTTGCCAGCTTCCTCGACATCCTGAATTACGTTACCGTGGATGCGAAGGGCGATGATGGTTGGGAGGCACTTGGCGCGTTGATGCGTGACACCACGGTGCGCGCCTTCTATTTCTCGGTCGCTCCGGCGCTGTTCGGTGATCTGGCACAGCGCCTGCATGAACGCGGGATTGCCGACCGCAATGCCCGTATCGTCGTGGAAAAGCCCTTCGGCAAGGATCTCGCCTCGGCCCGCGCGCTCAATGCTGCACTTGCGGCCTATTTCCACGAGGATCAGATTTACCGCATCGATCATTATCTGGGCAAGGAAACGGTCCAGAACCTGATGGCGGTGCGTTTTGCCAATATCCTGTTTGAGCCTTTGTGGAACGCGCAATTCGTCGATCATGTCCAGATCACTGTTGCGGAAACTGTGGGCGTCGGCGGGCGTGGCGAATATTACGACAATTCCGGCGCGATGCGCGATATGGTGCAGAACCACATGATGCAGCTTCTCTGCCTGATCGCGATGGAGCCGCCGCATTGTTTTGAGCCCGATGCGATGCGCGATGAAAAGCTCAAGGTGATCCGCGCGCTCGATCCTCTGCCGCCCGGTGATCTGGTGCGCGGCCAGTATCGTGGCGGGGCGGCGGATGATGATTATCTGACCCAGGCCGGCGATCCCGACAGCCGCACCGAGAGTTTCATCGCGATGAAACTGCATGTGTCGAACTGGCGCTGGAAGGGCACGCCGTTTTACCTGCGCACGGGCAAGCGGATGAAAGCGCGCGTGTCGGAAATCGCGATCACCTTCAAGGAGCCGCCGCATTCGATCTTTGGCGAGTCAAATCAATGGCGCGAGAATGTGCTGGTGATCCGCCTGCAGCCCGATGAGGGCATGGATCTGCGCGTGATGATCAAAGAGCCGGGGCCGGGGGGCATGCGGCTCAAGGATGTGGCGCTGGACATGAGCTTCGCCGAAGCGCTGGGCAATGATCTCGATATTCCGGATGCGTATGAGCGCTTGATCATGGATGTCATTCGCGGCAATCAGACGCTGTTCATGCGCGGCGATGAGGTTGAGGCCGCCTGGGCCTGGGTCGATCCGGTGATCGAGACCTGGGAGGCGCGGGGGGATCGGCCAGAGCCTTATGAGCCGGGCTCGACCGGGCCAGAGGGGGCGCTGATGCTGATGCACAAGGACGGACGACGCTGGCGGGAGATCCGGTGATGGAGTTTCACGAATACCCCGACCGCGACATGCTGATGCTGCGGGTCGCGCAGCGCATCGCATCAGATCTGGGGCAGGTCTTGCGCAGCACGGGCCGCGCGACGCTCAGCGTGCCGGGCGGCACGACACCGGGCCCGGTCTTCGACACGCTGAGCGGTGCGGATCTCGACTGGGCGAAGGTGGCGGTGGTGCTCAATGACGAGCGCTGGGTCAGCGAAGACAGCCCGCGCTCGAACACGCGGCTGTTGCGCGAGCGGCTTCTGGTGGGGAATGCGGCCGCAGCGCGTTTGCTGCCCCTGCGTGCGGATATGCCGAGGCCCGAAGACGGGCTGGAGGCGCTGAGCGCCGAGCTTTCCCCGCATCTGCCGATTTCGGTGCTGATGCTGGGCATGGGCGAGGACATGCATACGGCCTCGCTCTTTCCCGGAGCGGACAATCTGGAGGCCGCTTTGCGCGCCGATGCGCCGCCGCTGATGGCGATGCGGGCGAGAGCCGCGGGCGAGCCGCGCGTGACCTTGACCGCGCCCGTGTTGCGCGATGCGATGCATGTGCATGTGCTGATCACAGGCGCGGCCAAGCGCGACGCCTTGGAGCGCGCGCGCGGTCTTTCCCCGCTTGAGGCCCCGATCGCCGCTGTTCTGGGGCAGGCGCAGGTGCATTGGGCCGAATGAGCGGAAGCAGGCCGGGGCTGGCGCCCCGGTTTTTTGAGTATTTTTGGCAAGAAAATGAATGGGGGCGGGCATGAGCATCTGGGACCAGCTGGCAGAGTATCAGCGCGCCTATGAGGCGCGCGCGATTCTGGAGCTTTTTGCCGATGCGGGCCGCGCAGAGGCGTTCACGGTCGCAGCGGGCGAGATGCGGCTCGATTACGCGAAGACCAGCATCGACGCACATGCGCGTGATCTGCTGATCGCTCTGGCAGAGGAGGCCGGGCTGGCAGAGGCGCGCGCGGCGATGTTCGCGGGCGCGAAGATCAACGAGACCGAGGGCCGTGCTGTGCTGCATATCGCGCTGCGCGCGGGCGAGGATGTGGTGATCGAAGTGGATGGCGCGGATGTCATGCCGGAGGTGCGCGCCGAGCGTGCGCGCGCTTTCGCTTTTGCCGAAGACCTGCGCGCCGGGCGCATCACGGGGCAGGGGGGCGCGATCACCGATGTGGTGAATATCGGCATCGGTGGCTCTGATCTGGGGCCTGCGATGGTGACGCTGGCGCTCGCGCCCTGGCATGACGGACCGCGCCTGCATTATGTCTCGAATGTCGATGGGGCGCATATTGCGGATGTGCTCAAGGGGCTCGACCCGGAGCGCACGCTGGTCATCGTGGCCTCCAAAACCTTCACCACGATCGAGACGATGACAAATGCCCGCACAGCGCGCGACTGGATGGCCGAAAAGGTTCGTGATCCGGGCGCGCAATTCGCGGCAGTCTCGACGGCGCGCGACAAGACGGCGGATTTCGGGATCGCGCCGGAGCGGGTCTTTGGCTTTGCCGATTGGGTGGGCGGGCGTTACTCGGTCTGGGGCCCCATCGGGCTGGGCGTGATGATCGCCATCGGGGCGGAGGCGTTCGGGCAATTCCTCGACGGGGCGCGGGCGATGGATACCCATTTCATCGAGGCCCCGCTGGCCGAGAACCTGCCAGTGATGCTCGCGCTGGTGGGGATCTGGCACAATCAGATCTGCGGCCATGCCACCCGCGCAGTGCTGCCCTATGATCAACGTCTGGCGCGGCTGCCGGCCTATCTGCAACAGTTGGAGATGGAATCGAACGGCAAGCGCGTCGCTATGGATGGGCGCGATCTGGAGCGCCAGTCCGGGCCAGTGGTCTGGGGCGAGCCGGGCACGAATGGCCAGCATGCGTTTTATCAGCTGATCCATCAGGGCACGCGGGTCATTCCTTGCGAATTCCTGCTCGCCGCGCGGGGGCATGAGCCGGAGCTCGCGCATCATCACCGGCTGCTTGCGGCCAATTGTCTGGCGCAATCCGAGGCGCTGTTGCGCGGGCGCAGCCTCGATGAAGCGCGTGGGTTGATGGCGGCGAAAGGGCTGTCGGGGGCAGAGCTGGAGCGGCAGGCGCGTCACCGTGTCTTTCCGGGCAACCGGCCTTCGACGACGCTGATCTATCCGCAACTGACGCCCTTCACGCTGGGGCAGATCGTGGCGCTTTATGAGCACCGGGTCTTTGTCGAAGGCGTGATCCTCGGGATCAATTCCTTCGATCAATGGGGGGTGGAGCTTGGCAAGGAGCTCGCGACGGCTTTGGGGCCGGTGCTGGAGGGTGCAGATGCCTCCGACAAGGATGGATCGACCCGCGCGCTGGTGGATTACATCCGCGCGCGGGCGTAAGCGCAGTCAGAACCGCAGGATCGTCTCGAAATCCTCGATCCGGTCCTCTGCGGGTGCCAGAATATCGTCGACGCCGAATGTGACAGTAGCGCTGGTGCCATCTTCGGAAATGGTGCCGGTCGAGCTTTCGATCTCACGCCCTTTGACGGTCAAGCTGACGGACATCCCGGTGAACATCTGACGCATCATGGCGCGGGTCATCGGGTCATCCGTGATCTGATCGAGCTCGTCCTCCGAGCCGCCTTTTGCAAAGAGCGCACGCACGCGATCCCCGCCAAGATGAACCAGCATCTCGGGAAACTCGACATCGACATCATCGCTCTGATTGACGAGCATCACCTCTTCAAAGCTGCCGGTCTTGTCGAGGACGCAGCGCATATGCGTATCGGTCAGTTCCAGACGCGCCCCGTCAACATCCGTGCAGACGCTGCTGTTTCCACCAGTCATCTCATAGAAATCCCGGTGCATCTGAACGAAACCGGTTAGCTGCGCTTCGTCTTCGCCCAGAACCTCAACGGTCATCTCGACCTCGATGCAGGCCGCAAGCAATACGGCGGTGGACAGGCTCAGGAAGATCGCACGCATCACAGGTTCCTCTCTCGTGACGCCGCCAGATAACCAGAAATCCCGCCGCCGGGCCAGCGCAAACTCAGTTGCCGGAGCAATGCGCGCCTTCAGGGGCGGCACCTGAGCCGAGCGCGATGGCGCTAGGTGCGGAGAAGAGATCGGGCGCGCCAGTGCGGGCGAGGTCGAGCGCGAGGATCGCGCCTACAAACAGGATCGCCAAGGTGCCGGTCAAAGGGCGGGACAGACGCGCGCTTGTCATGCATAGGCTCCTTGTGCGGGGGCGGGGCGCAGCACCATCGGACGCAGGCGGATGCCGAGGATCGAGCCCGCAAAGGCCGCGACCAGCCAGACCCAGCCATGCAGCGATCCGGTCGAGATGCCCGAGAAGAATGCGCCGACATTGCAGCCGAAAGCGAGCCGTGCCGAATAGCCCAGCACCAGTGCCGCCCCGAGGATGGCGAGATAGGAGGAGGAGGTCAGGGCTTGCGTCTGCGCCCCCGGTGCCGCACGCCAGCGCATGACCGCGAAGGCCCCGATCAGAAGACCGATATTCGTCAGCGAGGTCACATCCGTCAGGATCGACGCGCTGAGCCGCGCGGCATTGCCTTCCGCCGCCCAGAACGCGGTCTGGGCCAGATCCGCGCCGCCCGCCTGCGCCAGTTTCGCGCCCCAGAGCCCGAGGCCATAGACGATCCCCCAAGGCTGGCCCGCGATCACCAGATTGGCAAGCGCCAGCGCTGCGATCAGTCCCGCCGCGATCCAGAGCCGCGCGGGCGGCATGCGCTTGCCGGGGGCGGCGCGCGCGAGCGTGAGCGCGGCCACCAGCGCGAGCCCGGCAAGTGTCGCGATCAGCCCCATCTGGGCACCAAGCGCGCCTTGGGCCGAGATCACCGGCAGGCTGCCGAGACCCGTCCACCAGCCCAGATGCAATGTGCCCGCGAAACTGCCGCCGATAAAGCCTATGAGCGCGATCAGTCCCACCAGATTGCCACTGCCCGCATTGACCAGCGTGCCAGAGCCGCAGCCCATCACAAGCTGCATCATCACGCCGAAGACGAAAGCGCCGAGGATCATCGCCAGACCGACCGGCGCATGGGCGGGGACCAGCTCGCCGGGATTGGCGGCCATTAGCGGGAAGGCCACGAGCGCCACCAGCGCGATGGCGATCAGCTGCGCGATCAGCCCGCGCCCGTCGCGATCTGTCATGATCATCCGCCAAGGCCCGGCAAAGCCGAAGCGCAGGCCTTCAAGCACCAGCCCGAAGCCAAGACCCACCATGACCAGAAGCCCGGCGCGCGGGCCAGCCATCAGGAAGGTGAACGCAGTAAAGCCGAGGGCGATCAGCAGGACCGAGGCGCGTTGTAGAAACATGAGAGCGGCCTTTCACAGAGAAATGCCTGCGCGCCTTGGATGCGCGCAGGCGTCGTGTCAGATGTAGGGCAGAAATCCGCGCGCTGTCAGAAAAAACCTTCGACCCAGCGGCGGGTCGAGCGCCAGAGATAGGCGATGCGGCTGGGCTCATTGTCCAGTTCCGCGCTATGGATGGCATATTCTGCCATGCTCTCGGCATAGAGGCGGGTGTTCTCGATCCCTGCCAATTCACTGAGCGCAAACCAGTTGAGCGCCGCCCAATGGCCTGTATTGCAGAAAGACACTGTGATCGGCGCATCGGTCAGGTCCTTGGCCTCGGCAATTTCGCCGGCGCGATCGGGCGAGACCATGCGGTTGCCCTCGAAAAAGTCGCCGAATTCGAGATTTTCTGCGCTACGGATCGTGCCGGGGCGCGCGATGGACCACGCCAGCCCCTGAAAGAAGCCTTCGGGGCGGCTGTCGAGCAACCGCGCCTCGCCTGAGGCGACCAGCGCTTCCACTTCGCGCGTCGAGATATACCAGTCATCACGCCATTCGGCCATGAAACCGGTTTCCTCGATCTCCGTGGGCGTGGTCGAGACGGGAAGCTGCGCCTCCTGCCAGGCGGCGAAGCCCCCGTTCAGCAGCGCCAGATCCTGCACGCCGAGCGATTTCAGGGTCCAGTAGACGCGGGCGGCCGCCCCCATATCGGTGGGGCTGTCGCCTGCATGGACCAGAACGATCGGCAGATCAGCCTCGACCCCGACGCGGGCGGCTTCGAGTTCATATTCGAGTTCGGGCAGAAGCGCGCCTGGGTTCGACGGGCCACCGCGCCAGTTCGCATAGGGCGAATGGGCGGCACCGGGAATATGGCCCGCGCTGAAATCGCCTGTGACATGAATGATGCGGATGTCTTCGTCCGCCTCCAGCATGGCGGCGAGCTCGGCTGGCTCCAGAAGCGGGCTCCAGCCGTCCGGCGCGGCGAGGGCGAGCGAGGGCAGGGCAATCAAGGACAGGGTCAGGGCAGTGTTGCGCAGCATGATGACATTCCTTGCGGCTGGGGTTTTGTCTTGATCGGCATCTAGGAATGCCGGGTCCTGCTGGCAAGCATCCCACCGCCCTCGTCTGGCCGACCGGATTGGACAAGGTTTCGGTCGGGCTTCGCCTATCGGAATAACCTTCGCATGCGGCGCTCTGTCAGGGAAAAAATCCCGTGTCATCGCGCTCTCCGCGAGAAAATCAACTTATTCGCATGTGTTGCGCTGTAAATCGGGGAAATTCGTCTTCCTGCGTTGGGGCGGCCATGCATCGCGCCCGGTGCAGCCCTTGCCAAGCGCTTTGACGCGCTTTAGCTGCGGGGAAACAGGGTCACCGGGGGCGCTTGGGATGACAGAGACTTTGCTCGATGAGGCATGGGCGGCCAGCGAAGCCGCGCCCGAGGACGGCGCGCTGCGGTTGCGCTATTTCGGGCGGCTGGCCGAGGCCGAGTTGTTCCTGCTGCTGGCTGAGGAGGCGCAGGGCGATCAGATCAGCCCCAAGGTTTTCGACGTTGAGGACGGCCCGCTCGTGCTGGCTTTCGACACAGAGGCGCGGCTGACAGAGTTTACGGGTCTGCCTGCGCCCTATGCGGCGCTGCCGGGGCGGGCGCTGGTGGAGATGCTGGTCGGGCAGGGGATCGGGCTGGGGCTCAATCTGGGGGTTGCGCCCTCGTCACGGCTCTTGTCGCCTGAGGTGCTGGACTGGCTCGCGCAGATGCTGGAGGAGCGCCCCGAAGAGCTGTCCGCTCGCATCATCGCGCTGCATCCGCCGAAAGGTCTGCCCGAAGAACTGCTTCTCGCACTCGATCAGCGGCTCGCGCGGATGGAGGGGCTGGCGCAGATGGCCTATCTGGTCGGCACCGAAGCCGAGGGCGGCGCGCGCGGGCATCTGTTGGCCATCATCGACCCGGCAGAAGGCGCGGAGGCCGCTTTGGCACGCGGTGTTCAGGCCGCGCTGAGCTTTTCGGGCGTTGAGGCGGGGCTTCTCGACGTGACCTTTCTGCAGTCCGAGGATAGCCGGGCCGCCGATTGCGCGCGGGTGGGCCTGCGCTTTGATCTGCCGCAAGCGCAGAGCACGCGTGCCGAGGTCACGCCGCCCGGAATGGACCCTCAGCGCCCCCCGCGCTTGCGCTGATTTTTGGGGTATTATTATACCTAAATTATAAGCTACTGTTATTGAACGAATTTGTGGCGCGTGACGCACTTGACCTGTCTGCGCGAATCTATAGAAGGGCGGCATCCTGCATGGCGTGCCATGTGGACACCGAATTCTCCTTTTCAGGGACACGACATGAAAACCTATTCTCTCAAAGCTGGAGAGATCGACAAGAAATGGATCCTGATCGATGCCGAAGGTATCGTTCTGGGCCGTCTCGCCTCGATCATCGCCATGCGCTTGCGCGGCAAGCACAAAGCCACATTCACCCCGCATATGGATATGGGTGACAATGTGATCGTCATCAATGCCGACAAGGTGCAGTTGACGGGCAATAAGCGCAACAAGCCCAACTACTGGCACACCGGCTATCCCGGCGGGATCAAGTCGCGCACCACGGGCCAGATCCTCGAAGGCCGTTTCCCCGAGCGCGTCGTGATGCAGGCCGTCAAGCGCATGCTGCCCGGTGGCCCGCTGTCGCGCCAGCAGATGACCCATCTGCGCGTCTATGCCGGGTCTGAGCATCCGCATGAAGCACAGCAGCCCGAAGTTCTGGATGTGCGCGCGATGAACACGAAAAACACGCGGAGTGCCTCAGCATGAGTGATGATCTCAAAACCCTCGACGATCTGAAATCCGCCGTCACCCCGGTTGCCGACGAAGCGCCCGCACGTGAGCCTGTGCGCGACGCACTGGGCCGCGCCTATGCGACCGGCAAGCGCAAGGACGCGATTGCCCGCGTCTGGATCAAGCCGGGTTCCGGCAAGGTCACGGTGAATGGCAAGGAAATGTCCGTCTATTTCGCCCGTCCGGTGCTGCAGATGATCCTGCGCCAGCCGTTTCAGGTGGCCGGTGTCGTCGACCAGTTCGACGTGATGGCGACGGTGGTCGGTGGCGGTCTGTCCGGTCAGGCGGGCGCTGTGAAGCATGGGATCTCGAAAGCCCTGCAGCTTTATGATCCCAGCTTGCGTGCTGCGCTGAAAGCCGCTGGCTTCCTGACCCGCGACAGCCGCGTGGTCGAGCGGAAGAAATACGGCAAGGCCAAAGCCCGCCGCAGCTTCCAGTTCTCGAAGCGCTGATTTCTGGCGAAAGATTTACGGAGAGGGGCTCGCAGAAATGCGGGCCCCTTTTCTCATCTGCGGCAGGTCCGGAAGCGTGGCAAGCGCCTTTATCGGCGCTTGCGTATCTTAACGGCTATCCCGCAGAGCTCATCAACGCGGAGAGATTGCCGCGATGGCGGTGCAGGACCAACCGATTGAGCGCGTTGATATAGGCTTTGGCTGAGGCCACGACCGTATCCGTGTCCGAGGACTGGCCCGAATAGACCACGCCGCCGAGCTTCAGCCGCACACTGACAGTCGCCTGCGCATCGGTGCCTTCGGTCACGGCATGGACCTGATAGAGCTCCAGCCGCGCCTCATGCGGAAACAGCATCTTGACCGCGTTGAAACAGGCATCCACTGGCCCGTCGCCCGTCGCGTCGATGAATTTCTCCTCGCCGCCGACCAGCATCGTCAATTCGGCTTCTTGCGGGCCTTCAGTGCCGCAGATCACGCGCAGCCGACGCAGCTGCAGAAAGGCGTCGTCATCTTCAAGGCTCGACTGCGCCATCAGCGCGATCAGATTGTCATCATAGACTTCCTTCTTGCGGTCGGCGAGCGCCTTGAAGCGCACGAAAACGTCCTTGAGCTGGTTGTCGCCCAGCTCAT
>PXDM01000543.1 GCA_003565055.1 Paracoccaceae bacterium | reverse complement strand
GATTGCGCGAGGATTTCCAGCAGCCGGATCTCCGCCTGGCTGGTCAGATCGGCATTCTCGACAAAGACACGTTCGACGCGCGCATTGAAGGCCCCCGCATCGGGCAGGTTGAGAAACAGCAGCACCGCCGTGAGCCCCAGTATGCCCAGGATCGCAGCGATGCCCCAGACCACCGCGCGGCTGCCTAGGCGCGAGAGGTCACTGGCGGAGATGGATGGCCCCTGCATTGGCTCTCCTGCGCTGGAATTCAGTGGCGTCAAAGATGGACTCGATCTGCAGCAGCGTCCAGCCGGACGCGCCAATGACAGGGGCCGCATAGGATTGTGCCGCTCCGCGCGACCCGCAGGCCGAGGCCGGCAACTCAATGATACCATATTGCAGCCGCAAGGGGTTGTCCTGCTTGGCCTTGTAATCGGCGAAACACTGGCTTGAGGCTTGCCCCGCAAGCGTCAGAGCGACGAGACTCGCCGCGATGAAGTAGAGGGTTTTCATGCGTTCATCAATCATTTGGCGCCGATGCAATGCAATAGCCCCCCGCAATCCAGGCTGTGTTATCCGATAACAGCGCAATTATATTGACTGAATCTTGCGCTTTGAGGCAATATATTGAAACTTATTTCCAACATGGAAGATAAAATGTCTGGCTTTGTTACTCAGGCTGTCCGAGCGGTCGCGGTTGTCGCGCTCGCCATCGGGGCGGCAAGCTTTTCCGCACAGCCCGTGAAAGCGGCTGATCCGCTCCTGACAGCCGTCGCTGTGGGTGCCACGGTCCTGGGCGTGAATGCGCATTACAGATCAAAGCGTGCTTGCACCTGCTACAAGAGCTGCCGCACATCCTATCGCAGCTACCATCCGCGGAAGCACGCCCATTACCGGCTCCCGGCGGCCTGCCGGGTCTCGGGCCATGGCGGGCGCGCCTACATCGTGAATTGCCTGCATCGGCACGGCTACCGTTAACCATCACGAAAGATCGGGCGCAGTGCTTGCAACAGGCAGGTGGACCGGGCAGACAGGCTGTCATGGCACCGTGTCCCGATTTCAGCTTCGAGATCGATGCGTCCCGCTCCGGGGCGCATCGGGTGTTCGGGGTTGATGAGGTGGGTCGCGGGCCGCTGGCCGGGCCTGTGGTGGCCGCCGCCGTCCGGCTCGATCCGGAAAATATCCCGCAAGGGTTGCAGGATTCCAAACGCCTCACCCCCAAGGCCCGCGCGGCGCTCTTTGACGCGATCCTTGCTTGCGCCGAGGTCGGGATCGGTCATGCAGACCCGGCCGAGATCGACCGGATCAATATCCTGCAGGCCAGTTTTCTGGCGATGGCGCGCGCGGTTGCCGATCTCGGCACACCCCCGGACCATCTGTTGATCGACGGCAACTGCCTGCCGAACGACCTGCCCTGCCCGGCGCAGGCCATCGTCAAGGGCGATGCGCGCTGCCTGAGCATCGCAGCCGCGAGCATTATCGCCAAGGTCACGCGCGACCGTATCATGGCCGATCTCGACCAGCGCTACCCCGGTTACGGCTGGGCCGAGAATGCAGGCTACCCGACCAAGCGTCACAAAAATGCCATAGCAGATCTCGGGATAACCCCCGAGCATAGGCGCTCTTACGCACCCATACGCAAGATCTTGTGTCCTGAGCCAACATGAAGAAAGTTTTTCAAAGCCCTGATTCAAAAAGAAATTGACGAATAATCTACTTTGCCACATGATCGTGAGCACAAGCGCGGCAAACGCGCATGAGCAGAGGCAGGCATGACAGTGGCAAAGGTGGCGCAAGGGGCAGCGATGCTTCCTCTGGATACGATCATTGCGGGCGATTGCATTGAGGCGATGCAAGCCCTGCCCGAAAACAGCGTCGATCTGATCTTCGCTGACCCGCCTTATAACCTGCAATTGCGCGGCGAACTGCACCGCCCCAATAACAGCAAGGTCGATGCAGTCGATGATGCCTGGGACCAGTTCGACAGCTTCCGCGTCTATGACACATTCACCCGAGCATGGCTCGCGGCCGCGCGGCGTCTGCTCAAGTCCAACGGGGCGATCTGGGTGATCGGCTCCTATCACAATATCTTTCGCGTGGGCGCGGCGCTGCAGGATGCGGGCTTCTGGATCCTAAATGATGTGGTCTGGCGCAAATCCAACCCGATGCCCAATTTTCGCGGCAAACGGCTGACCAATGCGCATGAAACGATGATCTGGGCCTCGAAATCGGAAGGGGCGAAATACACTTTCAATTACGAGGCATTGAAGGCTCTCAATGAGGGGCTGCAGATGCGCTCGGACTGGGTGCTGCCAATCTGTTCGGGCCATGAGCGGCTGAAAGATGCCAAGGGGGAAAAGGCGCATCCGACCCAAAAGCCCGAGGCGCTGCTGCACCGCGTGCTGATAGGCAGCACCAATCCCGGCGATGTGGTGCTCGACCCGTTCTTCGGCACCGGCACCACGGGTGCTGTTGCGAAGCTTCTGGGGCGGCGCTACATCGGGATCGAGCGCGAAGAGCGTTACCGCAATGTCGCCGAAAAGCGCCTGCGCGAGATCCGCCCGCTTGACAGCGCGGCCCTGCAGACAAGTGCGTCCAAGCGCGCGCAGCCGCGCGTGG
>PXDM01000137.1 GCA_003565055.1 Paracoccaceae bacterium | reverse complement strand
CTCTGATTGCTCCAGCTCAACTTGCGAAGGAGAATCTGCTTCCACCAGAATTAGGGTAAGTTTTTGGCCTTCCAGAGCAGCATCGAGTTTTTCATCGAGTACCAAGTTGCCATTGTGGTAGGTTGCATGCAGTACTTTACTCATAGGCTTATCTCCCGGTTGTCTCACGTTATTGTTCAGTCGCGTCAATCACCTCTTCACCTAAAATTATTCGTTATACTAGCACTTTCGCCGTTGAAACAATGACCTGGGATTCGTGCCTTAATCTTTTTTCTCAGATCTTCTTTGCTGAACTTTCCGTGCAATCATGTCTTGTATATCCTGGGGAGGAGTAGCTATTTTAAGGGCAGATATGTCATCTGGATAAATTTCAGTTTGTCTAGTTGCTCCTCGATAGCGCTGCCAAAATTGTGCCTGTCCAAGTGAGGAGTTTAAGGCCATTGGGCACACACCTCTCGCATCGCCTCCAGGCAGAGAGGCAGCGTGTTCTGGCCACCCAATCGAGTGAGGGTGTCTTTGAGGTCTGGAAAATTGCTAACAAAAGCTTTGCGGTTTTGATAGGCTAACGTGTCTAAGCACTGAGCAAAGCCAGCAATATCCACCTGCATCTCTTCTAAGCGCGGGAGAAAGCCTTCCCAGGCAGAAGCACTGTGATACTTGTCCCCAAATTGCTTTATCAGGCTGAAGGCACTTGGCAGTAGCTCTAGGGGTAGATGCCCCGTCAGTTCACTCAGGGCCCTGGCACGGTCGGATTCATCACTAATCTGACGGGTCACGTCCAGCGCCTCCGGCAGCAGCTCCGGGAGCAGCTGGTTCGCCAGTTCACTCAGGGCACGGGCGCGGGCAGATTCATCGCTAATCTGACGGGTCACCGCCAGCGCCTCGGTTAGCAGCTCCGGCAGCTGTGTCGCCAGTGCACTCAGGGCCCTGGCGCGGGCAGATTCATCGCTAATCTGACGAGTGACTGCTAGCGCCTCCGGCAGCAGTTCCAGCGGTAGTTGCCCCGCCAGTGCACTCAAAACCCCAGCGCGGGAAGATTCATCACTAATCTGCCGGATGTCTTCCAGCGCCTCCGGCAGTAGCTCCGGCGGTAACTGTTTCACCAAGAGTCTGAAGGACATGGCGCGGGAAGATTCATGGCTAATCTGACGGGTCGCCTCCAGTGTCTCCGGCAACAGCTCTGGCGACGGATGGTTTGCCAGGACCCCGGCACGGGAGAATTCATCACTAATCTGACGGGTCATTGCCAACGCCTCCGGCATTAGCTCTGGCGGCAGCTGGTTTGCCAGGACACATAAGGGCATGACACGAGCAAATTCCCAGCTGATCTGACGGGTCATCTCCAGGGCTTCTGGCAGCAACTCCGATGGCAGCTGTTTCGCCAGTTCACTCAGGGCCATAGCGCGGTCAAATTCATCGCTAATCTGACGGGTCACCGCCAGCGCCTCCGGCAGCACCTCCGGCAGCTGGTTCGCTAGTTCAATCAGAGCACGGGCGCGGGAAGATTCATCGCTAATCTGATGGGTCACCGCCAGCGCCTCCGGCAGCACCTCCGGCAACTGGTTCGCTAATTCGATCAGGGCCATGGCGCGGGTGGATTCAGCGTTAATTTGACGGGTTACCGCCAGCGCCTCCGGTAGCAGCTCCGGCAGCTGTTTCACCAGTTTCCTCAGGGCACGGGCGCATTCAGTTTCATCGCTGATCTGACGGATTACCGGCAGCACCTCCGGCAGCACCTCCGGCAGCTTGTTCGCTAGTTCGATCAGGGCCAAGGCACGGTCGTATTCAGAACCAATCTGACGGATTACCGACAACGTTTCTGGCAGCACCTCCGGCGGCAGCTGTTTCACCAGTTCAATCAGGGCACGGGCGCGGTCAGTTTCATCGCTAATCTGACGGGTTACCGCCAGCGCCTCCGGTAGCAGCTCTGGAGGCAACTGTTTCGCCAGTTTTCCCAGGGGCCAATTACGGGAGAATTCAGAGCCAATCTGACAAGTTACTGCTAAGGCCTCCGGCACTAACTCCGGTAGTTGTCTCGATAGTTCTCCCAGTACCCCAGCGCGGGCTGACTTGTCGCTAATCTGACGGGTCATCGCCATCGCCTCCGGCAGTAGCTCCGGCAGTTGTTTCGATAGTTCTTCCAGGGCACTAGCGCGGGCGAATTCATCGCTAATCTGGCGGATGATTGTCAGGGCTTCTGGCAGCAGATCTGGAGGCAGTTGTTTCACAAAGGCATTTAGGGCCATGGCGCGGTCAAATTCATCGCTAATCTGGCAGGTGACTTCCAACGCCTCTGGCAGTAGCTCCGGCAGCTGTTTCGCCAGTTCACTCAGGACTATGAAGCGGTCGGATTCATCGCTAATCTGATGGGTCACCGCCAGCGCCTCCGGCAGCAACTCCGGCAGCTGTTTCGCCAGTTCACGCAGGGCAAGGGCGCGGTGGTATTCATCCCTAATCTGACGGGTCACCGCCAGCGCCTCCGGCAGCAGCTCCGGGGGCAGCTGTTTCGCCAGTTCACTCAGGGCCATGGCGCGGTCGGATTCATCGCTAATCTGACGGGTCACGTCCAGCGCCTCGGGCAGCAGCTCCGGCAGCTGTTT
>PXDM01000102.1 GCA_003565055.1 Paracoccaceae bacterium | reverse complement strand
CCGAGATCGCCCGGCTGAAGAAGTCGCTTTCGGACATCCGCGCGGCGCATCGCCGCTTTGCCGTTCAGTGCGGCAACGCCACCCGGATGAAGGCCATGCGCGAAGAGGCGGGGGTCAAGTTGTCCCGCCGCGTGTCGGACCTCGATGCCGAGGCGTTGTGCGTGAACACGCTATCCGGGGTGCTGCGCTTCACGGTCGAGCGCGAAGATGGCCGGCGCTTTGCCGAGGTCGCGCTGGTGCCGCATTCGCGCGAGCAGCTGAACACCAAGATCATGCCGGTGCGTTTCGATCCGGATGCAGAGCCAGAGCCCTGCCCGCTGTTCGACAGCTTTCTCGAGCGGATCCAGCCCGACCCGGTGATGCGGCATTTCCTGATGCGGTCCTTTGCTTTGGCAATGACCGGGCTGATCGAGCAGAAGCTGTGGTTCTTCTACGGCATGGGCGCCAATGGAAAGTCGGTTCTGGTCGACCTGATGGCGCGGATCGTGGGCGAGTATTCCGCGACCGCGAAGATCGAGTCGCTGACGGGCACCAACCGGCGCGGGGGTGGCGATGCGACCCCTGATCTGGTGCCTTTGATCGGCGCGCGGTTCGTGCGCGCGGCCGAGCCCGATGAGGGGATGCGCTGGCAGGAGGGTCTGATCAAGGATTTGACGGGCGGCGAGCCCATTCTGGTCCGCGCCCTGCATTCCGACTTCGTGGAGGTGCGCCCGTGTTTCAGCCTGTTCATCAGCGGCAACCACAAGCCTGACATTCGCGGCACCGATGACGGGATCTGGCGCCGCCTCATGCTGGTGCCGTTTGATGTCCAGATCCCCAAGGAAGAGCAGATCCCGAAGGCCGAGCTCGACGACATGCTCTTCGCCGAGCGCGACGCGATCTTCCGCCGCCTGGTGGGCTATCTCTGCGAGTATCTCGAGCGCGGATTGCGCGAGCCCGACCAGGTGGTCGAGGCGACGGCAGAATTCCGCGCCGAGTCCGACCCGTTCGGCACTTTCCTCGATGATGCCTGCGTCATCACCGGCAACCCGGATGACAGCATGCTGGCGCGCGATCTGACGCAGGCCTTCCATTTCTGGATGATGCAGCGCGGCGACGGGGCCTTCAAGGATCGGACGGTCGCCAATGCGCTCAAGGATCGCTCGCGGCGCTGGACGAGCAAGATCAACGGGCGGAAGTTCACTGCTCGCAAGTCGAATGGCGAGGCGCGCTATGACGGCATCCGTCTCACGGATGTGTTCGGTCGCGCGTTCGAGGCCGCGCCGAAAGACCATCGCGGCCGCCCTCTCGCCCCCTCGGCCGCGTCGGCCGATCCGGGCGATCCTGAGCAGGGGTCGTTTTGATGGTGGGCGCGGATCAGCTGAGCGAGCATGAGCGCGCCGGGTATCGCTGGATCAGGCTGCATGCGGGACGGTCGGAACACGCATATGTTGGCCTTGTCGGGTTGTGGGTTCGACGGCGGCGCGGCCGATCCGGGACCTTGTGGCGGGTGCAGCTGAACCTGGCATGGGTCTGTGCCTGGGTGCAGGTCGAGAGTTTCGCTGTCTATGAGGAACGGCTGCTGTCGGATCCCTGGCGCAATGCGTGAGCGCGGCGATCCCTTCACCCTGTTTTTCCTCATTGCAGGGATGTCAGGGACGCGCGGGGCCAGATCAGGGACGTGAAACACGGGGCGGCGGGGTGCGGGGTGCGGGTAATTATGCAGCCAGATCATCGGGTTATTCACATGTCAGGGACGCGAGGGACGTCAGGGACGTCAAATCCCGGGTTCCGCGTGCGCGCACGCGCGCGAGTTTCCGTCATGCGAAAGAGGGTCAGGGTTCGAAAATCTATAGAAAGGTTGCAAACAAGCTCCCTGATGTCCCTGACGTCCCCAAAGGGGGTCAAGCTATTGAACAGTCAGGGAAACAGGATGGCGCTTTGCGCTGGTTTATCGTCCCTGATTTGAGGTTGGACGTCCCTCACGTCCCTCAAAATCAACCATCAATCAAGATGAGGTAGAGAATGGCGCACGCCACGCAACATGTTGAAGCGGTCTCTGAGGCGACAGGCTATCGGCGGTCGGGATCTGTGCGGCAGATCCTCGAGTGGGCGTTCGGCGCCGAGTGCGCGTCGCTCGATTTCGACGAGCTGGGCGGTCCTGGCGGGGTCGACACGATCTGGATCATGATGCAGCGGGGAAGGCTTGGCACAAGGATCGATGGCGGGCGGCAGGGCCTGGGCACGCAGTCGGCCAGCGATGCCGAGGTGGTGGCCTCGCTCGTCGCCTCGCTGCCGGTGGCGTTGGGCGGGCGGTCGATGGCGGTGCGGGTGGCCGAGCTGGCGCGCGCCGGTGTCGCGCCCGACTGGATGCCCGACGCCCGGCCGCGCCTGGTGCCGCTTGAGTGGCGACGCAATCAGCACGGATCGCACGCGATGACGCTGGATGCGCGCGATCTGTGTTTCGCCGGGCATGGCCGCTTTGGTGTGCAGGGTGCGCGCGCATGCCCTGTTAGGGTCGTGCCGAGCGCGCAGCAAATCGCGGCGGCGCGACGGGCGTGGCTGGATTGGGTCGGCGCTTTGATGCATATCCAGCACGAGCTGCGGGTTGTCGGATTGTCGCGCTGG
>PXDM01000345.1 GCA_003565055.1 Paracoccaceae bacterium | reverse complement strand
GTGGGAGGAGATCTCGGACGGGCTCGACGTCATCCAGCTTGGCGATGCCGAGGTCAACTCCCGCGCCTATGTCGGCGCCTTCAATTTCAAGGGCGGCGACCAGCAGAAGAAAGTGGGGCTGCTATCCGGCGGCGAGCGCAACCGCGTCCACATGGCCAAACTCCTGCGCGCGGGCGGCAATGTACTGCTCTTGGACGAGCCGACCAACGATCTGGACGTCGAAACCCTGCAGGCACTGGAAGCCGCGCTCGAGGATTTCGCCGGCTGCGCCGTGATCATCAGCCACGACCGCTTCTTCCTTGACCGGCTCTGTACGCATATACTGGCTTTTGAGGGCGAGGCGCATGTCGAATGGTTCGAGGGCAATTTCGAGGCCTATGAAGAGGACAAGAAACGGCGTCTGGGGCCGGATGCGCTGGAGCCGAAGCGGGTGAAGTACAAGAAGTTTGCGAGGTAGAGCGGGATGGAAACACAAACCGGGCCTATCTCCTTAAAGCGGGTAGAGTATTCCAAACTCAATGCGCGTCAGAAGGAGAATTACAACTTCCACCGCGCGGCCGCGATCCTGTCTGAATACGGCTACAATAGTATTTTGCTGTCAGATGATTGGATAGGGGCCGATTTCATCGCCTACCACCTTGATGGCACGAATTTTTATCGCGTCCAGCTCAAGGGGCGCCTGACGATTGACGACAAGTATCGCCGTAAGGGGCTGCATATTGCCTTCTTCAACGGACGTGACCTTTATGTGTATCCTCATGATGAAATGGCCGAGAAAATCGACGCGGCAGGGCGGATTAATGACTCTGTGTCGTGGAGCAAATATCGTTCCTATTCATGGCCTTCGCCACCGAGTTGGGCTTTGAAGTTGCTTGAAGAGTATCAGGTTCCAGCGTAACTGTTGCACCACTTGACCGTGCGCACATTTGTACATACATTATGATCGCCTTAGACTGGGACCACGGCAACAGCGCCAAATGTGAAAAACACGGCCTGACCCGCGCCCAGATCGAGGCCATGTTCCGCGCAGGGGTTCACGTCGCCCCTGACCCGGAACATTCCACCATCGCCGAACAGCGCTTCTTCGCTGTCGGTCTGACGCCCGAGGGCCGCGCGGCCTTCGTCGCCTTCTGCCGGCGGGACGGCAAAATTCGTCCCATCAGCGCCCGCTATATGCACGCAAGAGAGGTCGCCCGCTATGCCGAAGCCTTCCCCGAAAACCGTCCCCGTCCTGACAACTGACGAGGCCGCCGAGGATTTCCTCGACCAGGACCTCTCGACCCTCGATTTCAGCCAGTTCAAACCGATGCGCTTTGAGGCGCTACCCAAATCGGCGCGCGTGACAATGCGGCTGCCCGAACCCATGATCGCCGCGCTGAAAGCCAAAGCCAAAGCGCGCGGCATCCCCTACCAGCGCCTGATCCGTGAAGCGCTCGAGCGGGCGCTTGACGAAACCTGACCACACCGCACGCCGCACAAACCAAATTTTATCACTTAATAACAACGCGTTAGTGTTTCACGTGAAACATCGGCGCCGCCCCGGCATCTGCCCGCCAGCCCCACGCCACGCGTGAAACGCGCGGCCGGAAAACCACCCTCGTCCCCAAGCACAATTACTGCTGACGCGCTCTGCATATGCGGGTCGCATCGGCTTGCATGCGCGCATTGATCTCGGGGCAGCTCTGCGCCACGAGGTCGGCCCTGTACCAGCGACGGCCTTGCCCCACAGGCGCCCCGTTGCACCAGATCCGGGCCGAGACCGTGCTGCGCTGCGGTCCGAATTCGAACGGCCCCGCACCACCTCCGTTGGAGCTGACATTCTCGAGCGCCGGCTCCAGCCCCGGACAGATGACGCGCCCCTGCCCCGCAGGCAGCGTGATGCGCCCTTCCCGGTCATGCCGCCGCTGCCGCGGTGGGAAGCCCACGACATCGCCCTGAGGACAGACCACCTCGCCGCTCGCCACGATGCGTTGCGCCGATTGACGCTGGAGCTGCCGGACCTGCTGCGTCACGCAGGCATCGCGCTGGGCAAGGCGCATCTCCTGCGCTTGGGCCACGGGGCTTGAGGACAGAAGGACCAGCGCCGCAATCGACACGAGGCATGAAACGCGCATGGCTTCCCCCTTCTCGAATACCCTATAGCAAGCGCGCCTTCGCAGGCGCCCCATCTCATCGCGCCCAGTGCGGCGCAGCCCTTACCCCCCGGGCAAGCCCTGCCTCTCGGGGGGCGCAGGTTCAGTCACCGCATCCCCAAGGTATTTCTGGGTCGAGACCTCATCGGTTGTGACCAGATCGATCAAGAACGTGAAGAGCGATTGCATCGGGGACGGTGCCTGTTGCTCGTGCAAGCTCTCGGTCGCTGACGGGGGACGCTGCCCCTTCTCTATCTCCTGCTGGGTCAGGGGTCCGGGCTGGTCGCTGCTGCTCAGCCCGCAGACCTGCGTCTGCTGGCACACGACAAGCGCCGCAATGGCCGTACCACCGAGCATGAAGACCATCAGGCAGATCGTGAAACAGAAGAGAAGAGCGCGTCGCAACAGCCCATCCGCCAGCACCGCCGAGACCAGATCACGGATGATGCGAAACGCGGCCGGAACGAAGAGCAGGATCAGGAT
>PXDM01000052.1 GCA_003565055.1 Paracoccaceae bacterium | reverse complement strand
TGATCAATGAGGAATATGACCTATTCGGCCAGTTCTGCGTGGAAAATACCAGCACATCGGTGGAAGCAAAAAATGTGTATGTCACCCTTGATTTGTATAAAGACGCTGTCGAAATGCCTGGAGAACAAAAAACCATTAGTTTGGGCAATATCCCTGTTGGAGCAGATCCTGAATGCAGAGATTTTTCTTTCGATATTGTTCTTGAAGAAGGCTCCACGTATAGGGTTGAAATGACCGTAACCCTCGATAATGGAGACGATTACGAAGATGAAGATAGCGTTACTACCACACGTATGGTAGAAGGCGATGATCAGGTTGAGTTCACAGATGAACGCAATCCTGATCTCGACCAGACCCTCAGTGCATCTGCAACATTCAACTACGATGAGACATTCGACTGTGAAGAATCTGGTGAAGAGTGTTACACAGAGGATGGCTGTACCTACGAGAACACCGCTAGGATTGTGGGAGATATAGTAGATGAGGATGCAAGCGCTGAAGTTACCGTCTGGTGTTACGAGCTGGATGTGACCAAGGACGCTGAAACTTCCTTCACCCGCACCCACGACTGGGAAATCGATAAGTCGGTTAGGACTGACAACGAAGAAGAAAAAGATGAATTCCCCAAGGTCTGGCTCTATCCCGACGAGAGCGGCGATGAGAATGCCTACTGGGAAGTGTGCGTGACTTATCTGGGCTACGTGGACAGCGACAGGAAAGTTAGCGGAACCATCAGCATCTCCAACCCCGCACCCATGGATGCAGTAATCAACAGTGTAGAAGATGTTATCTCTGCCGCTGAATTAGTCGATATTGATGCTGATATCGACTTTGATGGAATTACCTTCCCCTACACCCTGGAAGCAGGAGAAACCCTGGATCTGGATTACAGCGCAGACCTGCCAGATGATTTTGAAGAAGGCACCAACACCGCTACGGCAGTTCAGCAGAACTATGCTTACCATTATGTTAATGCTCCCGCGGCAGATGGCACCACTTCATATTCGGGTAGCGCTGGTGTGATCGTTAGCGACGAACCTACCACAGAGGTCGATAAGGAAGTCGATGTCGTTGACGAAATGCTCGACTGGACGCATCCCCTTTCGGAGAACGGTGATGTTGTGACACTGGGCACCCTAAATGCCGATACCTTCGAAGAAGGCGACGAATACTGCTTCGACGAATACAGTGAGTTCTTTGCCTGGGCGGCATATGATGGTGACCCTGCCTCCTGGGAAATCAACAACACCGCCGAAGTCATTGGTGATGATGAGGTGGTTCTCGACTCTGCCGATGCCAAGCTGAAGATCAACTGGCTGGATGAGGAGCTCACGGTTATCAAGACCGTTGACACCTCTTACAAGCGTGTCCATGATTGGAATATCGACAAGACCGTTGATACCGAAAATGGATATACAGTTGATGATGGCATTGCCAAGGTCTGGCTCTACATCGATGGCAGCGGTGATGAAACCGCCACCTGGACTGTAGACGTGACCTACGAAGGCTACGAAGACAGCGACTTTGTCGTCTCCGGAACCATCAACATCGAGAACACCGGGGATTATGATTGGGATGCTACCATCATCAACATTGTAGATAAGCTTGCTGGTGATAGTATTACCATCTATCTTGATGATGCTTATGAGGATGAATACACTGCCGATCCCGATAACCCTATTGTTCTAGCGCAAGGAGATGACATCACTTTATATTATCGTGAGTTTGTTGGCAGCAAGATAGAAGGCGAAAACGAAGTAACAGTCACGACTACAGTACGCGACTACAGTGCTGAGCCCGTTGAGATTGTCTGGGGCGAGCCTGCTGAGGAGTTTTATGTCGAAGTCACTATCGTTGACGACAGCGACCTCTTCGGTGAAGTCGAACTTGGAACAGTAACAGCGCCCAATGACGCCCAATTCACCTACACGAAGGACTTCGCCTGGGCAGACTACGGTGCGGATGACTGCGGAAGCTATCAATACGACAATACCGCTACCATCGTTGAAACACGGCAATCTGCCTCTGCCACCCTCAAGGTCAATGTCCAGTGCTTCAAGTATGACAGTGCCTGGGCCAAGGGCGATGTTGCAGTTGAAGGCGTAGAAGATGTTGTCTCCTTCTGCGAAGAAGGCTTCTCCAACTGGGGCTGGACGAACCAGATTCTGCCCGGCACCTATGAATGGGATCTGTGGGCTGGAGCGGCGCAGTGCGACACCGACAATGGCACCCTGGTTGGCTCGGTAACCGTGGTCTATGACGAAGATGGCTACGTGACCGTGGAATTCGACATATTTGACGGTTACAAACTTGAATCGTACCACGTCTACGCCGGTTACGACATGTTCCCGCAACAGCAACGAGGCCGACGAACGGTAGATACAGTAGCACCGGGACAATACTACAACGACAGCCCGTTCGATGGCAGTGAAGTCTACGTCATCGCCCACGCAGTGGTTGGATACCCTGACCCGGACTTTGGGCCTGCTGAGTAACGTTCGCTTATAACTGCAAGTAAGTAAGTAATACCGTACCCCCGGGATGCCTACCAAACTCCCGGGGGCTTGGCACCAACAGTAAGTGAGAGCGGGGGACAGGGATCAGCAAAAAGTCCCTTCTCC
>PXDM01000348.1 GCA_003565055.1 Paracoccaceae bacterium | reverse complement strand
TGGCCGAGCTGATCCGCCTCCTGATCCTGCGCGCCCCCCCGGAGCGACGCTGAGCAGATCCCCAGCGCCTGGGCGGCTTTTCAGGCTGAGCACGCTCTATCAGACACCGAATGATCTTTACAGATGATCTGACCCGCGAGAGAGCGCTGCAATGACCGCCCCGGTGATCCGGCAGCTTGTCCAGGATCCGCTGCAAAAGACACGCGCGGCCCTCTTTGAACAGTCCGCCGCCCGGATCAGGGACGAGATTCTGACCGCGCGGTCAGCCTGACCGGGGCGGGCCGCTTTATCCTGTCTTTGTCACCTGTCGGTAAGGTCAGCCCCCGGAGACGACATCCGGGCGGTCACGCGCAAGCCGCCGCGCAAAGGCCCTGAACGCATAGCGCAGGAAACACAGCAGGCGCTGCGGCGCGCTCAGCCCCTGGGTGCCGAGGATTTCCCATACCGCGCGGGCCGCGTGGCGCTTGTCGGCCGAGACCGAGCCCGGATGCACCCGGTATTCGGCCAGCACCTGCGGCAACCCATGGGCGACAGCGCCCTCGCGCAAGAGCATCAGCCAGAAAGCGTAATCCTCATGCATCGCGCGGTCGGGCATCCGGGCCTGCGGAAACCGCGCCCGCCGCCAAGCCCCGGTCAGAGCCCCGATCGGATTGCCTGCCAACGCATCGGCCCAGGTCACCCGTGGGGCCGCGCGCACGATGCCCAGCACCCGACCCGAATGATCCACGCGCCGATAGGCGCTGAAAACGATATCTGCCCCTTGCGCGAAAGCCGCTTTCTGGGCCGCAAGCTTGCCGGGCAGCCAGCGGTCATCGGCATCCAGCAGCGCGATATAATCGCCCTGTGCTGCCCTGATCCCCAGATTGCGGCTGGCCGCCACCCCGCGCGGGCCGTCCTGCGCAGGAGGATCGATCACGCGCAGCCGCGGATCACGCGCAGCCGCAGCCATGGCCAGCGCCAGCGACCCGTCGCGCGAGGCATCATCGACCAAAAGCGCCTCCCAGTCGGATTCGGTCTGCGCGGCCAGCGAGGCCAGTGCCTCGGGCAGGGTCGTTTCCTCATTGTGGAAAGGGATGATGACCGAAAACATGGGCATGGGGGCTCAGGTATCAGGCGCGCGGGTCGGGTGACCGCATCCCGGCCAGCCGGGCGCACAGCAGATCCAGAAACGGCACGCGATACTCGGGATGGGCCAGCGTATGATCGGCAATCGCGGTCAGATAGCCGAATTTCGACCCGCAATCATAGCACTGCGAGGGGTTGGTGATCGCCGCGACCTTGTCAGCGCTGCCCAGCTGGTCGATGGCATCGGCGAGCTGGATCGCGCCGCCCGCACCCGGCTTGAGTCTGTGCAGCATGTCGAACACCTCAGGCGTGAACACATAACGCCCGAAGGAGGCCAGCCGCGAGGACGCCTGATCGCACTTTGGTTTCTCAACCAGCCCATTGACCGCAATCAGCCCGTCGGGGCCTGTGGCATCAGGGCGCAGGATGCCGTATTTCCACATCTCTTCTGTGATCTGTGTCATGACGTGGTCCTTCCCGTCCTCGCAGAATGGGATGCTCGAAATCATATCCTCCTCCGGTAAGAGCATATATGCCGGACAGCAAGAGCGCAGCGCGACCAGATCGAGCATGATAGTCAAATCGATGAGTCTCAAGACGCCGAGCTTCGCTGAGCTTGTCGCCTACATCGATCGTGACGAGGGACATGAATCTTGTCGCATCCGGCACAACATTTTCGCCCATGACCCGGCACGTATCAGCACCGAGTTTGGGCGAAACGGTGAGCTGTTGGCGAAGCGCAAAACGGCGTGTATCCGTGCCCACGCCCTCGTATGCTGCCTCGCCCTTGTTCTCCCCCGCATTCTTCGGATAGGCCTGATGAGATTGCAGACACTGCGTATCAGCGCGCAGGTGGTCGTCACGCCATGGCTGCGATGAGGTCGATCCTATGGCTACAAAGCGATTGTTTGACAAAAGAACGTTATGTAAGCTTGGCTGCAACGAGCAATTTTTGGCTATCCCATGGCTAACAGACTATTCCTAGCCCTTGACTGGCGGCAAGATGCCCGAGACGTTAGGTCTTTGTTAAGGCAACGCGATTCACAAAGCCTATCCGAAGTTTATCGCAGGCTTCGTCAATGTCCCCATAACTATCCTCATAGTCTGTTGAAGCTATTGATTGTCGAAATGCCTAAGCTTAAGCAGAACACTGACAATGAAGAATTCAATCGGATTGCTGCCGATTTGCTGCGAACCGCAGAATGGGAAATGCATGAACGAAATCGGCAATTGATCATGTAACTGTTTGCAAAAGGCTGGTCGCAGAGTTTTGTGCAAATTTTCAACGCAGTTTTCGGCGAGGATTGAGCTACTCCCAACTCTTGGACAGATTTCCGGGTAATTTAAGCTACGGCCTGCACCTGCTGATCAGTTTCATATCCGGCAGCCTTGAAGAAGTTGTAGCATTCCTCCTCGGTAAAGAGATCGCAGACATGTCCGGTGACGCGCCAAAGGTCATCGTATGTTCTTGTCCGCCGAGATTGCCAAGGCCGAAGCCCAGATCGACAGCGTCATCTACGCCCTGTTCGACCTTACCCCCGACGAAATCGCCCTGCTGGAAAG
>PXDM01000389.1 GCA_003565055.1 Paracoccaceae bacterium | reverse complement strand
GGGAAGAGCCTTGCTGGCCAGGTGATTCAAGATCCGCTCGATCACCGGCGGGTCTTCGATGCTCGCGATGACCTGGACCGTTCCTCCGCACTTCGGGCAAGTTTCGAGCGCCGCCTGCGCGACCTCGATGACGTACGGCTTGCCGTATCGACCATTGAGCGGGAGCTGTCGCAGGTGCGCCTGCGCGGTATCAGCCTGCGCGAGGAAGGCGCGCGCCTGTCGGAGGTGCCGGCCATCGACGGCTTCGACGACAGAGCCCGAAGTGAACTCGCGCGCATTCAGCGCCAGGCGCTCGCCGTGCAGCTGCAAGCCGACGAGGTTTTGGCAGACCAGCTCCGGCAAACAGACCTGCGTGCTCGTTCGGTGGTTTCCCTGATCGATGAACTGCAGCAGATTCTTCGGGAAACGCTGCTTTGGTGGCCCAGCCACCTGCCGGTCAGCTTCAACTGGGCCATGGGTGTGCCCGGCGCAATCGCCAGCCTGACCGATACGGCCGCATGGCAGGACATCCGCCATGCCCTCTGGCAAGTCACGATCGGCAGCCCGCTAGGCACACTTTTGACGCTGTTGCTGGCCGGCCTGCTCCATACCTGGGGACGCGGGACGCCGGCGCAGCTCAGGGCGCTGGCGGAAAAAACCCGTCACCGCTTCACCGACAATATCAAACTGACCTTTCAGGCCCTGGTATGGAGTCTGATCCGCGTCTTGCCAGTGCCGCTGATCCTCATGGCCACTTCACTGCGCCTGCAAACGATGCCGGAAGTGGGTTTTGGCGTGGAGGTGTTGGCCGCCATGTTTTTCAGCGCCGGCATCTGGTGGCTGGCCGGCCACCTCGTGCTGCTGTCGACGACGACCTACGGCGTGGCTCGAGCGCACTTCGGCTGGAATGAACTGATGATCCGGCGCATAAGGCGCCACATGACCTGGTTTTTGCCGCTGCAGCTGACGCTGATCCTGCTGTTGGCGCTGGCTTTTGCTCACCCCGGTGAGCTGGTATTCGACATCTTTGGCCGCAAGGGACTGCTGGTCGCCGTGATCGTGACCGGGCTGCTGGGCTGGTACCTGCTCGCCCCGCCCGCTGAAAATGCCAGGTTCCCGCTGAGCGAACGGCGCAGGCGCGTGCTGCGCACCGTTTTAGTCGGAGCCACCCTCGCGCTCACGATTCTAACCCTGGCCGGATATCTCTTCACGGTCGCCGAGTTACTGACGCGGCTGATCGACACGGCGATCGTGCTCACCCTGGTCTGGCTGGCCTACAGTCTGGCTGCCCGCGCCTTGATTCTGAGCGAGACCCGCCTTTTACTGACCCGCATGCGCGAACAGCGGGCCAAGGCGGCGACGGCCGAAAGTGTTGTGCTGGGCGCCGACGGCGGCGTCGAAGTAGCCGAACCCGAGCTGAGCCTGGAAGACATCAATCAGCAAACGCGCACCCTGCTGAAAACAACCGCTGGTGCGGGTGTGATCCTGGCTCTGTTCTGGGTCTGGTCGGATATGCTGCCGGCACTGACCTGGCTGGACGGCGTCACCATGTGGTCGCGCACGATTGCGGTCGGCGAAGCCGAGGTGATCAGTCGCGTCAGCCTGCAGGACCTGCTGCTGGCGCTTTTCCTGACCATCGTCTTTACCCTTGCGACCCGCAATCTGCCCGGCCTGGTGGAAATCCTGCTGGCCCGCAGCACAACGCTGGACGCGGCCGGTCGCTACACCACCACCATGCTGCTGCGCTACGTGCTGGCCGTGATCGCCATCATCACCATATTCTCCCTGCTCGGACTGCGCTGGAGCGAATTGCAGTGGATGGTCGCGGCCCTGACGCTGGGCCTGGGCTTTGGTCTGCAGGAAGTCGTGGCCAATTTCGTTTCCGGCCTGATCGTTCTGCTGGAGCGACCGATTCGCGTGGGCGACACCATCACCATCGGCGAGTACAGCGGCACCGTGGCCAAGATCCGCACACGGGCGACCACCATCGTCGACTGGGACAACCGCGAAATTGTGGTGCCCAACAAGAACTTCATTACCGAGCGCTTGATCAACTGGACCTTGTCCGACACCACAACGCGGCTGGTCATCAAGGTCGGCGTCAGCTACGAGGCGGACGTCGATCGCGTCCGCGACGTGCTGCTGGAAGTAGCCAATGCCAACCCTGAGGTCCTGGCCGATCCGGAACCCCAGGCCTACTTCCTCGAATTCGGCGACAGCGCCCTGACCTTTGAACTCCGGGTTTATGTCAATCAGCTCGGCGATCGCATCCCGACCACCAGCTTATTGCACCACGCCATCATCAAGCGCTTCCGTCAGGAAGGCATCGAAATTGCGTTTCCGCAGATGGACCTGCACATCCGCGATATGGCGCCGCTGGCACCTACCGGCGCCAATCTGCAGTTGTCAGGTCAGGCGTCGAAATAGAGGAATCGCCAGCAGATTCTCGTTGATTCGGCAAAGCTACTGGCCGAACGGCATGCTGATAAAGCCGCTGCGAAAAACCCGATCGGCGCCGACATCGACCACCTCGATTTCAGTCTCGACGCTTTCCGTGCCCAGCTCGATCTGAAATCCCGGAATGCCCTGGTTCGCAATACGATCCCCGCGCCCGCTCAAACGGTCTTCAGGCGCGGCAGGCGGCGGAGCAATC
>PXDM01000489.1 GCA_003565055.1 Paracoccaceae bacterium | reverse complement strand
GGTGGCCGCAGCGCAGACGGGCCGCGCGCTGCGCCATGTCCGCCAGCGCGATGACGGGTTTCGCAAGAACCGCATCCTCAACATCGCGATCGCCAGCAGCACGGCCGAGTATCTGGTTTTCATCGACGGCGACTGCCTGCTGCATCCGGGCTTCATCGCCCGACACATCGCCTGCGCGCGGCCCGATCGGTACATGTCGGGCGGTCTCGTGCGCATGTCGCCCGAGTTGACGCGCCGGATATTCGCCGATCCCGCCCCCGTGCACGCGGGCGCGATCTGGGGGCGCCCGTGGCAGGTCGAGGCGGGGCTGTGGGGGAACCTGCATCACCGCGTCAAGCTGATGCCCGAGAGTGCGGGTCCGGTGTTCGACCGCATGTCGCTGGCGCGCAAACGCTGGATCGGAGCGAATGCCTCGGCCTATCGCGAGGCGATCCGGCGGGTCAACGGGTTCGACATGGGGCTCGACTACGGCGCCGAGGACCAGGAAATGGGCGTGCGGCTGGAAAATACCGGCGTGCGCCCCTACTCCATCCGCTACACGGCCCCGGCACTGCATCTCGACCACAACCGCGTCTATGCAGCGAGCAAGCGCAACGCCGCCAACATCGCGCTCATCCGATCGCATCGCGCGGCGGGCACGCAGCGGACGCAGAACGGTCTGACAGAACTCGGCGTGCAGGCGGGGGCGGCCTGACATGCAAATCGTGACTGCCTCGGACCGTAACTATATCCCCGGCGTTCTCGTGCTGATCGCCTCGGCGGCGCGGCACAACCCGCAGGCCGAATTCAGCGTGCTGGCGGTAGACTGGGAAGCGGCGGATTTCGAGCGGCTGGCAGCCCTCGCGCGGCATCTGGGCATCACCATCACGCCGCTTCCGCTTCGTCAGAGCGATTTTGGCACGCTGCGCACGGCACGCGCGCATCTTACCGTGGCAGCATTTGCACGCCTGCTCATCCCTGGTTTGATGCCCGAGGCTGAGCGCGTGCTCTACATGGATTGCGACATGGTCGTCACCGGTAGCCTGGCCCCCGCATGGGATGCCGATCTTGGCGACGCGCTTGTGGCAGCGGTCTCCTGCCCCAGCCCGGCCCCCGAGGCCCTGGAGCTACTGAGATGTGCCGAAGGGAGTTATGTCAACTCCGGTTTCCTGCTGATGAACCTGGCGCAATGGCGCGCCGAGAAGATCGCGGAGCACTGCCTTGACGCCCTTACCAAGGCGCCTGAGACGGTACTGGGGCGCGACGAGGTTGCGATAAACCGCTTCTGCGCCGGGCGCATCCGGTATCTGCCGGGCCGGTTCAACATTTACGCTACGCAATTCTTGCACCAGACGCAGCTATGTCCCCCCGCGCAAATCCGAGTCCTGCATTTTACAGTAACCAAGAAGCCGTGGATACGTGAAAGCACCTTCAGCCCGGTCTGGTATGCCGAGGCAGCGCCGGTTATTGCTGCGACCGGTTTGCCCATGGTGCCGGAACGCGGCGGGCTTCTCGAGCGGTTGAAACGCTTGAATCAAAGGCGCAAGCTCTGGCAAGCTCGCTATGCGTTTGGGCAGGGGCGACGACGGTATCTACGACAGCATCTTCCGTACAAAGCGTGGTCAGAAAACTATTCGTTAGCACCATGAGTGGACAAGTTAAGCCTCGCCTTCCGATAGTGGAGAAGCGCGCTTTTGTAGTTGCGTGCGCGTCGCGCTAAGTCCGCGACCTTGAAGCGCCACCCAGCAGATCGCGCCATGGCCTGTGCGCTCCCATCAGGGTGGATCGAACTGGCGGCGCCTGATGCTGCGACGATACTTGGACGGAATGCCAGCCCGCGACCGCGCTTTGCACACCACCACCGCAAGTAGTCGTCGATAGGGGCATAGATGCCTTCGTGCTGGTCAAGGAACGCCGCGGCTCCTGCGCGTGACCACGCCAGCCCGGTTGTGGTAAGTGGAGGATAAAACGCGCGGTACAGTCTGAAAGGCCCAAACTTCTTGACAGGAAGGGAAAATTTTCCCGTGGGCTTGCCGAGGTTGATGACGTCCCAGTCAAATTCGGGATGTGCTGCCAGCCAATCCAGCGCAGAACGAATTGCATCCGCTCCAGCGTGGTTGATCGCAATGTCATCTTCAAGCACCAGCGCCTGCTCGGCCCCACTTTCGAGGAAGCCGCGCAAGGCCGCGATATGACTGAGATAGCAACCGACCTCCCCGCCGCGCAGTTGACGGCCGAAGAAGCGGCGCGCTTGCGTCGGGTCGTAACACGTCCATTCGGTGGGCTGGTGCCCACGCCCGTCGACCGCCGCGATATGGATAGGGTCAAGCCCCGCCGCCCGCAACTGCGCGCTGGCCTGCGTCCGTCGTGCTGTTTCGTCTTTCAGGTTGATTAGATAGGTCGGGCTCGAAACTGACAAGATGTTGCGCTCACATTGACAGTATCTGGTGCAAGGGAGTGCCAGGAGATGGCGGAGCCTCGCGGTGCGCCTTATGCCACAGATGAACAGCATAAGTCTGAGGAGTATACAGGTCTTCCAGCCTGAGCCCCACCTCGTAGAGCTTATGGGCATCCTGGAAGCGAAGCGGATAATACCGCTCTCTTGGGGCTGCGTAATCTACGAGTTCAAGTCGCTTGATCGAATGGCTCAGTAG
>PXDM01000521.1 GCA_003565055.1 Paracoccaceae bacterium | reverse complement strand
GCGCGCGCCCGCGCAAGCCGCCCATTCGATCAGCGCGCCGGTCTTGCCCGCCTGCAACGCGCTGATCGCATCCAGCGTGAGCGGCGTGGCGGCGGTTTCTGCGGCAATGTCGAGCGCCTGGCCCAGCACCATCCCCGCGCCGCCCGAGGCCTGTGCGAGTGTTGCGATCAGCGCCAGTCGCGCCTCGGGCGTGGGGGCGGCATGCTCGCGCGCCAGAAGCCCGAAGGCCAGCGTCTGCAGCGCGTCGCCTGCAAGGATCGCAGTTGCCTCTCCCCATTTCACATGCACTGTCGGCTGGCCCCGGCGCAGATCGTCATCATCCATCGCGGGCAGGTCATCATGGATCAGGGAATAGGCGTGGATCGCCTCAATGGCGGCGGCGGCCTGCAGGGCGATCTCGAGATCAATGCCATGCAGCCGCGCGGATTCCACCACCAGAAACCCGCGCAGTTTCTTGCCGCCCAATGCGCCGTAAGCCATGGCGTCGCGCACGTCGCTGGCGGGCAGTCTCGCGATCTCCTCTTGCAGCCGCGCCTCGATCCGGGGCGCGCGCGCGGCCAGCGCGGCAGCGAAGTCACTCATGCGCTGAATGGCTCCGTGCCCTTGGGCGTGCCGTCTTCGGACAGGCGAATGGCCTCGACGCGCATCTGCGCAGCGTTGAGGCGCGCTTCGCAATGCTTCTTCAACTCCGCGCCGCGCTCATAGAGCGTGATCGACTGGTCGAGCGGCACATCACCGCGTTCCAGCCGGGTCACGATCTCTTCCAGCCCGCGCAGAGCTTCCTCGAAACTCATCTCGGATACGGGTTTGTCGCTCATGCGCCCTTCTCCATCAACACGCGGATATGCGCCGCGACACTTGCGCCCAGCGCGGGCAGGTCATAGCCCCCTTCGAGGCAGGAGACCAGTCGCCCGTCGCAATGGCGCGCGGCAATGTCGCAGAGCGCGCCGGTGACCCAGGCGAAATCCTGCTCGACAAGGGAAAGCTGCGCCAGCGGGTCATCGCGATGGGCGTCGAACCCGGCCGAGACAAGGATCAGTTCCGGCGCGAAACGGTCGAGCTCAGGCAGCACCATATCCTCATAGATGCGCCGGAAGGCCGCGCCATCGGTGCCCGGCGCCAGCGGCACATTGAGCACATTGCCATGCGCGCCGCGTTCCTCGGGGCGGCCAGAGCCGGGCCAGAGCGGCATCTGATGGCTGGAGACGAAAAAGGCGCGTGCTTCCTCCCAGAGCAGATCCTGCGTGCCATTGCCGTGATGCACGTCGAAATCGACCACGGCGACGCGGTTGAGGCCATGCGCCTCCATCGCGTGGCGCGCGGCGATGGCGACGGTCCCGAAGAGGCAAAACCCCATCGGCGTCTCGGCTTCGGCATGATGCCCGGGCGGGCGCATGGCGACGAAAGCATTGGCGACCTCGCCCGCGAGCACCAGATCGACCGCCTGGCAAGCCCCGCCGACCGCGCGCCGCGCCGCATCCATCGAGCCGCTGGAGACATGGGTGTCCGCGTCGAGCTGATAGATGCCGCCCGCCGGGATCGCCTTGCGGATGCGGTCGATATAGCGCTCGGGATGGCTGAGCGCGAGCTGCGCCTCCTCGGCCATGGGCGCGTCGAAGCGCTTGAGGGCTGCGAAATCGGGATGGTCCAGCGCCTGCGCAATGGCGGCCATGCGCGCGACCTGTTCGGGATGGCCGGGCGGCGTGAGGTGCCGCTGGGCGTCGGGATGTGTGAGATAGGCTGTTGTCATGGCGCGAAGCTAGTCCATCGCGCGCGAGGGGGAAAGCGCGATTTTGCACGGCTTGCGCTTGCCCCCCGGCAAAGGCAGTGGCAGTGTCGCCGTCAATGCCCTGACCGGGCCGCCCTTGCAGGACAGTCACATGACCCGAGAAACCACGTTGCCGATCCTCAAGCCGGAGCCTGTCGCGCCGCAGAGTTTCACCGATCCCGAAGCCGCTGTCGCGCATCTGCAAGCGCTCTATGCCAGTGCCACGGATTTCCTGATCGACGCTTTCAACCGGCTCGCCGCCGGGGAAGTGCCGCGCGCGCGATATCGCGCCTTCTACCCCGAAATCCGCTTCGCGACGCTGCGCTATGACCAGATCGACTCGCGGCTGAGCTTCGGGCATGTGACCGAGCCGGGCATCTATGCCTCGACCATCACGCAGCCTGTGCTGTTTCGCCATTATCTGCTCCAGCAGATCGGGCTGTTGATCCAGAACCACGCGGTTCCTGTCACCATCGGCCCGTCGCAGACGCCGATCCCGCTGCATTTCGCCATGGCCGGGCGCGGCGATGTCAGCCTGCCCGAAAACGGCGAGATCTCGCTGTCGCTGCGCGATATCTTCGATGTGCCGGATCTGGCGACGACGAATGATGATATCGTCAATGGTGACCGCAGCCTGAATGACGACGGCTCACGCCCGCTGGCGCTTTTCACCGCGCAGCGGGTGGATTACTCGCTGGCGCGGCTCGCGCATTACACGGCGACCCTGCCCGACCATTTCCAGAATTTCATCCTGTTCACCAATTACCAGTTCTATGTCGATGAATTCGAGGCTTTCGCCCGCGCGCAGCTGCGCGATCCCGCCAGCGGCTACACGTCGTTCGTGGCCCCCGGCAATGTCGAGATCACCG
>PXDM01000385.1 GCA_003565055.1 Paracoccaceae bacterium | reverse complement strand
GCCGGGCGCGGGATCAGATACCGGTGGCTTCACCACAAGGGCTACGAGGCTGGACAACGGGCAATGGTCGCTGACCGGCGAAAAGGCGTTTATAACCAACGCAGGAACGCCGATTTCGTCGTTTACCCTGATCCTTGCAATCACGTCTGACAAAGATGCCGAACGCAAGAAGTTTTCGCTGTTCCTGACCCCCAATGATGCCGTGGGTTTCACGCGCGGCAAGGGGTATGACAAGATGGGGTGGCGCAGTTCGGACACGCGGCAGCTATATCTTGATGATTGCCAGTTGGGCGCTGAGGCCATTGTCGGCGAGCTGCATGGCGGTCGTCACCTGCTGCACAAGGGCTATCAGGCCGCGCGCATCTGGCTGGCTGCTTGCTCGCTTGGTCTGGCGCAGGCCAGTCTCGATCATGCGGTCAACTATGCCAAGGAAAGGCATGCTTTTGGCCGGTCGTTGGGCAATCTGCAACTGGTTCAGAACATGGTCGCGCAGATGGCGATCAAGGTCGATATGGCCCGCCTGCTGACCTATCGCGCAGCCTGGCAGATCGATCAGGGGATCGATGACCTTGGCGCATTGTCGATGGCAAAGATGGGCGCGACCGAGATCGGCAGCGAGGTCGCCAATCTTGCCGTGCAGATCAGCGGTGGCTGGGGCTTCATGGATGACTGCCCGGCCTCGCGGTACCTGCGTGATAATCGGATATGCACCATCGGCGATGGCTCCAGCCAGATCCAGGCATTGCTGATTGCCCGCTCGCTTGGGCTAGAGGTCGACTTCACCTAACAGGAAAAAAGCGAAAGCGGCCAAAGAGGGCGCAGTTCCTCGGCCTTCGAATTTAAAGCGCTAGGGAGGAAACCATGGCCCGGACAAACGGGACCATACTGGAAGCGCGGTTGCTGTCACTGCGATTTGGCGCCATCGCAGCGTTGCGAGACGTGTCGATCCAGATCGGTGCAGGCAAGATACATGCGCTGATCGGGCCCAACGGCGCTGGAAAGTCCAGTCTTCTTAACTGCCTGTCCGGATTCTATGTACCTTGGAAGGGCAGCGTCATCTTCGAGGGTCGCGATATTTCGGCGTTGCGCCCCAATCTGCGCGCGCAGGCCGGAATAGCCCGCACCTTTCAGGGGATTCAGACCTACCCGGGCATGACCGCCCGCGAAAACATCCTAACGGGGTTTCACGGCAGAATGACGGGCGGCGTTTTCGCGGCACTGTTCCGCTGGCCCGCCGCGATCAGGCAGGAAGAAGCATTCACCGCACGCGCCGAAGAGATTATCGACTTTCTGGAACTCGAAGAGCACCGCCACACGATGGTGGGCGAGATGCCCTATGGCTTGCGAAAGCGGGTCGACCTTGGCCGAGCCTTGGCGCTGGAGCCGAAAATTCTGGTGATGGACGAGCCGATGGCCGGGATGAGCCCTGAAGAGAAGGCCATTCTGGCACGTTACATATTAGATATCAGAGACAATTTCGAAATACCCGTCGTCCTCGTCGAACACGACATGGAGGTTGTGATGGATATTTCCGACCAGGTGACGGTTCTGGAATTCGGGGCGGTCATTGCGGATGGAACACCAGCGCAGGTGCGCGCTGACCCTCGCGTGATCGCCGCCTATCTGGGCAGCACCCAGTCTGCAGATGCAGCAGCGGTCGAGGTGTCAGCATGAATATGTCGGCGTCTCAACCGGCCCCGCTTTCGGCCCCGGTGACACATCTTTCCCGAACGGCCGGCGGGCGCACCCTGCCGCAGTTTCTACGCGACAATGCTTCCGATTTCGCCAATCGTCCGGCGCTTCGCTCGAAACGAGCGGGGCTTTGGCACTCGCTGAGTTGGGCCCAACTCTTTGCGAAGGTGGGACAAACTGCCGCCGCCTTGCAAGAGTTGGGCCTGAAACCCGGCGCTGTCATGGCGTTGATCAGCGAAAACCGAGAGGAAACCTGGATCGCGCAGCTTGCGGCGAACTGCCTAGGGGGCATCGCTGTCAACATATACCCCGACGCAAGCTCGGATGAGGTGGCCTATGTGCTGGGTCACAGCGGTGCCAGCATCGTGCTGGCCGAGGACCAGGAACAGGTGGATAAGATCCTCGGGCGCCGGGCGGACTATCCCGCGCTCGCGCACATTGTCTATATCGACCCGCGCGGGCTGTGGACCTATGGCGACGCGGGGCTGATTGAGCTTGCACAGATACAGAACGCCGCCCCAGCGATGTCAGATCTGGACGCGCGCATAAGCGCCGCACGGCAAGATGACATTGCGGTCTATTGCTACACCTCGGGAACCACCGGAAAGCCAAAGGCAGCGATGCTTAGCCACGCATTCATTCTGGACAACGCTTACCGGCTTATGGGGGCGTTGAATATCCAGCCCGGCAGCAACTACCTGTCCTATATCTCGCCGGCTTGGGCGGCAGAACAGTTCTTTGGCGTCGCGCTGCCGCTTCTTGCACCGCTGGTACTTCATTTCGCCGAAAAACCCGAGACCGTTCAAAAGGATCTGCGCGAAATCGGCCCCGAGTTTCTGATGTTCACGCCCCGTCAATGGGAAATGCAGGCCAGCGCGGTCGAGGCCCGGATACTTGATGCGTCGCGCTGGCGCCAGCGACTGTATCATTGGGGGCTGCAACAGGGC
>PXDM01000375.1 GCA_003565055.1 Paracoccaceae bacterium | reverse complement strand
GCCCACCGGCTCGCGGCGCACGTCGATTTCGATATCTGGGCGCACAGAGTCGGCGGTCTGGCCCAACTGACGCAGCGCTTCGGCGGCGAAATAGGTGAAGAACTGGCCTGCGCGATAGACCTCGCCCTTGCCTTCGGCCAGCGGCTTGCCCTCTTCGCGCGCGATCAGCCTGCCAATTTCTTCTGCGCGCGCCATCAGCTCGGTGCCAATGGCCATCAGCACATCATGGCGTTTCTGCGGACCAGTCGCGCCCCATTCGGCTTGCGCGCGGTGCGCAGCGTCCAGCGCAGTGACAAGCTGGGCTGAGTCAGCCTGCGCGAAATGGCCGATCACATCGGACAGGTCCGAAGGGTTACGGTTTTCTACCGTACCTGTCCCGCTGTGCCAGTCGCCTGCAATGAAATTACGCGTCTCCAGGTCCATGTCATTCCTTCTTACCGCTTAGGCGGCCTTGATCCTGTCCATCAGGGCGGCATCGACCTGCACGCCCTCTCGCTCGATGCGCTGACGATTGGCGGCGCGGCGCGCCCCGGGCAACCGCGTGCCTGGTTGATTCGTGATTGCATTCGTCAACTGCGTGATTGCCGCGTGGAACCCGTTACCGGAAAATGCCGCAGGATCGATGCCGATGAAAAACTGCCCTGTCCCCGGAGGCCCGCCCTTGGGGCCGGAAAAGGGGCTGGCCTCCAGCCCCAGATTGCCGCCTGACAGGGCGGCGGCGAAGATCTCGACCATCAGCCCCATCCCGAAACCCTTCTGCCCGCCAGCAGGCAACATCGAGCCAGCGAGTGCCGCTTCGGCGTCTTCGGTGGGTTGGCCATCGGCATCAAGCGCCCAGCCCGGCTCAATCGCCTCGCCCTTGCGGGCGCGCAGGATGATCTCGGATTTCGCGATCGCGCTGGCGGATTGATCGATGACCAGCCGGGCGCGGCCCGCGCCATCGGGCACCGCCAGAGCGAATGGGTTTGTGCCGATTACCGGCTTGCTGCCCCCGACAGGCGCCATCGAGGCAGGCGCATTGGTGAAGCACAGCCCCACAAGCCCGGCTTCGGCCATCCGTTCGGCGTGATGGCCCAGTACGCCGCAATTGTAGGACCGCGACACGGCCAGGGCCGCAATGCCCTGAGCGCGCACAGTCGCGTCAAACTCCGGCCAGCCTGCATCAATGGCCGCGTGGGCGAAGCCATGCGCGGCATCGACCTGCACCGCGGCAGGCCGTGGGCGGGATACGACCGGACGAGCCGCACCCAGAACCTTGCCGCAGCGCAGATGCTCGGCATAGATCGGCACATACATCAGGCCATGGCTGCGAATGCCGTCACGCTCGGCCAGGCGCGTGGACCGGGCGACAGACGCCGCCTGCTCCATAGATGCGCCGGCGCGAACCAAGATCTGGAGCGCAAGGTCTTCGACTTGATCCAGTGAAAGTGTCGTGTCGGTCATCTTGCCTCCCGATGTCACGCTATGGGGGTAGCTTGTTCAGATCAATCGAATTAAAGTGAATTAAACTTCAGTATTTCTGGAATTCGCAACCATGATCCGAACCCAGACACTGCGCGTTTTCGTCACCGTCGCGAGTTGCGGAAACATCCGCGACGCGGCCAAGGCCCTGGGCAGAACGGATTCGGCCATATCCATGACACTCAAGCAGCTTGAAAGCGATCTTGGCGCCCCATTATTCGAAACGGACCGGAAACACACTCTGACGACGCTTGGCGTCGAGGTGAACAAGCTCGCTCAGGACTTGCTGCGCGAATATGACCGCACCACCGAACGGATCATGGCGCTGGCTGCGGGGCGCGAAGGGGTCTTGCGTATTGCCGCCGTCCCGTCTGTCGCGGCACAGCTTCTGCCGCCGGTGCTCAGCGCCATGCTGGCCGATCATCCCGGCGTCAGGATCGAGTTGCTGGATACCGACAGCGCCAGCGTGCATGCGCTGGTCGAAACCGGCGTGGTCGAGCTGGGCATCGGCGGCAAACCGGAAGCTAGCGCTGGCCTGAGTTTCGTCGCCCTGTTCAATGACCCTTTTCGGCTGGTCTGCCGCAAGGACCATCCGCTTACACGCCTCGCAAGACCCTTGACGCGTCAGGATCTGCAGGCGCATCGGCTGATCAGCAACAATTCCACCGCTGGCTATTCCGGGCTTGATCCAGACGGTCCAGATCGCGTGTCGGCAATAAGCGCCCGCAATGTCATCTCACTGCTCGCATTGGTGCGCGCCGGGGCTGGGGCAACGATCCTGCCTGCTCTTGCGACGCGCTCGATCGATGAAGACCTCGGCGCACTAGAACTGCAAGATCGCCTGGCGCTTCGCACCGTTGGCTTTGTCATGCGGCGTGGGGGCAGCATCAGCCCGATTTGTGCCGCGTTTCAGGACCGGCTCGTCTCGCTGATCCAGACGACCGACATTACACGCCAGTCTATGGAGCCTGGCAAGGATCATGGCCAGCCTTGAACATAGGCTGCAGAAACCGTTGAACGGCGACTGGTCAGAAAAGCCACTGCCAGTTCTTGAAACCATGGCCAAAGCCAGGCGGGAGGTTTCGTTTTCTGCACTTTTCCAAGAATTCGGATGGTTTGGCTGCCGACCGCTTTCGCAAAATGCTGCGCGTGCAAAGAAGAAACTTGAATGTCTGCATGCCGCCCTC
>PXDM01000238.1 GCA_003565055.1 Paracoccaceae bacterium | reverse complement strand
CTTTCCAGCCCATCGAGCGCCAGCTGGACGCCAACGGCGACCCCACCGGCATCGCGGTGCAGATCTTCGACAACGCTGATTTCGGCTATCACAAGGTCACCATCGAACGCCCGGACCGCCGCCGCGCGCAATTCTGCGCGGAACGGCTGGAACCCCTGCGCTTTGACAAATCCCTGCGCGAACCGATGGAGTATCTGTGGGCCGAGCATGGCGAAAAGGTCTATGAGCCGGGCTTCCTGAAAGGCCAGGCCAAGGCAATGCAGGCCTGGTGCGAGGAGCAGGAGATCGCGCTCAACGCCAAACAGCGCGCCAAGCTGGTCGATACCTCCCTCTGGTTGCGCCAGCGTGATCTGATCGGGGTCGGGCATCAGTTGATGCAAGCCATCGGCACCGAGGAAACGGCGGATTTCAACGCCTTCCGTGACCGGGTGGCCAAGGTGCTGAAGGCCCGCAAGATCAAGCTGACCGCGACCGAGAAGAACGCGATCCTGAACGCGGTCAGCTGGTATGCCGACGACGCCGAGAAGGTCATCGGCAAGATCCTGACCTTCACCCGGTCCGAGCTGGAGGAGGTCGCAGCGCGGCTGGGCTGCCACATCGACGAACTGGGCGACTTCGGCCTCTATGCGCAGCCTGATGGCAGCTGGCTGACCTATGAGGCCAGCACCGATCTGCGCGACAGCGAGGCGGTGCCGCTGAAGGACAGCATCCACCGCTATTTCCGCGCCGAGGTGAAACCGCATGTGCCCGAGGCCTGGATCAACCTCGACACGATCAAGATCGGCTACGAGATTAGCTTCAACAAGTATTTCTACCGCCACAAGCCGCTGCGCGCGCTGGAAGAGGTGACGCAGGACATTCTGGCATTGGAGGAAAAGGCCGACGGGCTGATCGCGGATATTCTGGGGGTGAAGGTGGCCACGAAGCTGGAGCCTGCGGAATGAACATCGCGGCCTATCCGAAATATGACGGCTACAAAGACAGCGGGGAAGGCTGGATCCAGGATGTTCCCGCGCATTGGGAAACGCGCAAACTCAAGCATCTTTTCCAAGAGAAACGCCATCGCCCCAACCTAGCCTTGAACTGCGGGGCGATCAGCTTCGGCGAAGTGGTCGAAAAGGACGACGAGCGCGTTCCACTGGCGACGAAGGCCTCCTATCAAGAGGTTTTGGCCGGAGAGTTCCTCGTGAACCCATTGAACCTGAATTACGACTTGAAAAGCCTTCGGATCGGCTTGTCAGACATCAACGTCGTTGTCAGCGCTGGATACATCGTCCTTCAGGCGAAGGACGACATGGACAAGCGATACTTCAAGTATCTGCTGCATCGCTATGACGTGGCGAACATGAAGCTTTTGGGGTCCGGCGTCCGCCAGACGATCAGCTTCAATCACATTGCAAACAGCATCCTCGTTGCGCCCCCTCTCCCCGAACAACGCGCCATCGCGGCGTTTCTGGATGAGAAATGCGCCAAGGTGGATGAGGCGGTGCGGATCAAGGAAGAGCAGATCGCGCTGTTGCGCGAGCGGCGGCAGATCCTGATCCAGCAGGCCGTCACCCGCGGCCTGAACCCCGCCGCCCCCATGAAGGACAGCGGCATCGACTGGATCGGCCAGACCCCCGCGCATTGGGAGGTGATCCGATTCAAAAACCTCTTCATGCAGAGCAGGTTGCCGGTCCGAAAAGACGACGGTGTCGTGACTTCATACCGAGACGGTCAGGTTACCCTCCGGGCCAACAGACGAATGGATGGCTACACCGAGGCCGTTCTGGAAGGCGGCTATCAGGGCATCAGGGTTGGCCAATTGGTTCTTAATTCCATGGATGCCTTCGAGGGCGCGATTGGCGTATCCGACTCTGACGGAAAATGCACGCCGGAGTATGTTATCTGCGATCCGGTGGACAAAAGCATCAATCAGTATTTCTTTGCCTACCTGCTCCGCGAGATGGCCCTGGCAGACTACATCGAGGTGATCTGCAATGCAGTCCGCCAGAGAGCGGTCAGGATTCGGTTTAACAACTTGGCGACACGTTTCATGGTCCTTCCGCCACCGGTGGAGCAAACCGAAATTGTCGCGTTCGTCGAGCGCGAAAAGTCGAGAATTGCTGACGCTATCGCCATCAAGGAAGAGCAGATCGCTGCGCTCAAGGAATACAAGACCAGCCTGATCAATGCGGCGGTCACGGGCAAGATCAAGGTGGCGTAAGGGGGGATCATGGTCAGCAACACCAAGGAAGTGGCTCTGGAACAGGCGATCCAGCGGCGCCTGACGGGCCTGACCACCGAGGAACTGGCCGGCCAACCCGCGCCGGATGGCCATGGCCCCTTCCGCCTTGGCCTGCCCACTGATTTCGACGCCGAATACGCGCTCGACACGCGTCTCTTCTGGGAATTTCTGGAAACTACCCAAGGCAAGGAACTGGCCAAGCTGAAGGCGCGCAATCCCGGCGACTGGCAGCGCAAGATCCTTGAACGCTTCGACCGGCTGATCAAGAAGAACGGCGTGTTGCATCTGCTGAAAAAGGGCCTCGCCGTCGACGACGCCTTTTTCGCGCTGATGTACCCCGCGCCGCTGGTCAGTTCCGCCGCCAAGGTGCACGAAAACTTCGCCGCCAACATCTTCAGCGTGACCCGGCAGGTGCGCTATT
>PXDM01000036.1 GCA_003565055.1 Paracoccaceae bacterium | reverse complement strand
GCGAGGTGATCCTCTCGGCAGGCGCGATCAACACGCCGCATCTGATGCAGCTCTCGGGGCTGGGACCGGGCGCGCTGTTGCAGCGCTACGGGATCGGGCTGCGCCATGACCTGCCGGGGGTGGGCGAAAATCTGCAGGATCATCTCCAGATCCGCTGCGCCTACAAGGTTCATGGCGCAAAGACGCTCAACACGATGGCAGCAAGCTGGCATGGCAAGGCCATGATCGGGCTCGATTATCTGCTCCGGCGTCGCGGCCCGATGGCGATGGCGCCGAGCCAGCTTGGCGCGTTTGCCTATTCCTCCGAAGGGCTGGCGAGCCCGGATCTGGAATATCACGTCCAGCCGGTCACGCTTGAAGCTTTCGGCCAGCCGCCGCATGATTTCCCCGCGATCACCGCCAGCGTCTGCCATCTGCGGCCTGAAAGCCGCGGCCATGTGCGCCTCGCCTCACACGACCCGCGCGCGCAGCCGGTGATCCAGCCCAATTATCTCTCGACCGAAGGCGACCGCCGCGTGGCTGCCCGCGCGATCCGGCTCACACGGCAGGTCATGGCGCAAGCCCCGCTCGCGCGTTACCGGCCCGAGGAGTTCAAACCCGGCCCGTCCTATCAGTCGGATGACGAATTGGCGAAGGGCGCGGGCGACATCGCCTCGACGATCTTCCACCCTGTCGGCACCGCGCGGATGGGCAGCGATCCGGGCGCTGTGGTCGATGCGCGGCTGCGTGTCCGGGGCGTCGAGGGGCTGCGCGTGGTCGATGCTTCGGTCATGCCGCGCATCACTTCGGGCAATACACAAGCACCGGTGATCATGATCGCGGAGAAAGCCGCCGAGATGATCCTGACGGATGCACGCGGCTGAGCCCTGTGCGGCTGTCAGGCCTTGCAGGCTGCGGGTGTGACACCTGTCTCGGCTTATGAGCGCGACAGCCGCCCGCGCAACCACATCACGCCGCCCCCCAGCACCAGCCCGAGCGTGGCGGGCAGCGCAAATCCCACCAGCATGATCACATAGCCAAGCGCCTGCATGTCCTGCGCCTGTTGCGACGCGATGTAGAGCCCCAGAGATCCCAGCGCATGCCCGCCAAAAATCGCGAAATAGGCGCGCGGCCAGCCTTTATGGATGAGCATCGCCCCCAAAAGCGCCCCAGCCAGAACCGAAGCGCCAATGATCAGAAAAACGCGATATTCCGGTGGCACCATCAGGCTGCACGCGCCTGCAGGCGCGGCAAGAGCCCATGCGCCCAGCCTGAAATCGTACCTGCGCCCAGACAGATGACCATGTCGCCCGGCCCGGCATGGGCGCGCACCAGCGCTTCGAGATCGTCTTCCGTATCCACCCCAAAGGCCGCGCGGTGGCCATGGGCTGACAACCCGGCCAGCAGATCATCGCGGCTTGCCCCGGCGATCGGATCTTCACCCGCTGCATAGACCGGCGCAATGCCGACGACATCGGCTTCGTTGAAACAGGTGCAGAATTCGTCAAAGAGCGAGGACAGACGCGTGAAACGATGCGGCTGGTGGACCGCGATGACGCGCCCCTCACCGCCGAGCGCCTGCCGCGCGGCGCGCAGCACAGCCGCGATCTCGACCGGGTGATGGCCGTAATCGTCGATAATCGTGACGCCGTCGACCTCGCCCACGCGGGTGAAGCGCCGGTTCACGCCGCCGAACTTCGCCAGCGCCGTGCGGATCTCTGCGGCATTCATGCCCAGATGCCGCGCCACGGCCACAGCCGCCAGCGCGTTAGACACATTGTGATCGCCGGGCATGGGCAGCGTGCAGCCCTTGATCATGCGCCGCTCATCCTGCAGCGCGATGTCGAAATGCGCGACGCCGCCTTCATAGCGCAGATTCATCACGCGGATATCGGCCTGCGCATTGAAGCCGAATGTCACCACGCGGCGATCCGTGATCTTCGCGACCAGCGACTGCACCTCGGGGTGATCCGTGCAACAGATCGCCAGCCCGTAGAACGGAATGCCGGAGACAAAATCATGGAAGCCCTTGCGCAGCGCGTCGAAACTGCCCCAATGCTCCATATGCTCGGGGTCGATATTGGTCACAATCGCGATGGTCGCAGGCAAGCGGTTGAAGGAGCCGTCGCTCTCATCCGCCTCGACCACCATCCATTCGCCCGCGCCCGCCCGCGCATTGGAGCCATAAGCATGGATCACACCGCCATTGATCACGGTCGGATCCAACCCGCCTTCGTCCAGAAGTGCGGCCACCATCGTCGTGGTCGTGGTCTTGCCATGCGTGCCACCAATCGCGATGTTGGAGCGCAGGCGCATCAGTTCCGCCAGCATCTCGGCGCGGCGCACGACCGGCAGGCCAAGGCGGCGGGCTTCCATCAATTCGGGATTGTCGCGCTTGATCGCGGTCGAGACGACGATGACCGCCGCCGCGCCGAGATTCTCCGCGCGCTGGCCGATCATGACCTGCGCGCCAAGGCTCTCCAGCCGCTCGGTGATGGCAGTGGCCTTCATGTCGGAGCCCTGCACATCATAGCCCAGCGTCATCAGCACCTCGGCGATCCCCGACATGCCGATCCCGCCGATCCCGATGAAATGGATGGGGCCGATATCGGTGGGCAATTTGGTGGCTGGGCTCATAATGTCTTTCCTTTCAAACGAGGGCTTCGACCATATCCGCAAGCCGTTCGGCT
>PXDM01000066.1 GCA_003565055.1 Paracoccaceae bacterium | reverse complement strand
TGGCCTCGACACCAAGGCCCCCGATCTCATCCAGCGCCGCAAGGATTGGAACACCACCGCCCCCGCCGCCCACGCACTGCCCACCGAGATCTGGCGCGAGACCATCGCCCGCCACCAACGCTGCCACGAGCTACGCAAAAAACTCCGCGCCGGTGAGGTCAAGGAACCCGCCGACCTCGTCACCCACAACCTCGACATCCGCCAGTTCGTCCAAGACGTCATCGCCAACGCGCCCGCCGACCTCGCGCTCGCGTTGTGGAAATCTCTGCGCTCGCTCTCCGTGCTCGATCCCACCTGCGGCTCCGGTGCCTTTCTCTTTGCCGCTCTCGAAATCCTCGAACCGCTCTACGAGGGCCTGCTCGAACGCCTCCGCGCCTTGCTCGCCGATTGGCAGGCGGCTGGCGAGAAACACCCGGTTTGGGAAAAGGAAATCAAGGCCATCCTGGATGCCGTGACCCGCCACCCCAACGAATCCTACTTCATCCACAAAACCATCATCATCCACAACCTCTACGGCGTGGACATCATGGAAGAGGCCGTCGAGATCTGCAAACTCCGCCTCTTCCTCAAGCTCGCCGCCCAACTCGAACCCGGCCAACCCATCGAACCCCTCCCCGATATCGACTTCAACGTCCGCGCCGGAAACACCCTCGTCGGCTATGCATCATGTGATGAAATCAAACGCGCCTTCACCGAAGCCGGCGGCTCCGGCCAGGGCCTGCTCCAAGGCATCGAAACCTCGCTCGACGATTACACCCGCATCATGGAACAGGCCGAGGATGCCGACCGCGCCTTCAAACGCTTCCAGGCCCTTCAGGACACTACCGGCCAAAACGCATCCGAATTTCGCACCGCCAAGGACGCCCTCGAAAAACGCCTCAAAGCCCTGCGCTCCCAGCTCGACCGCTTCCTCGCCGGGCAATACGACCAGAAAAACCTGAAATCCGACGCCACCTTCCAAAAATGGAAAAACTCCCACGAACCCTTTCACTGGTTCGTTGAGTTTTATGGGATCATGAATGCGGGCGGATTCGATGTGATCGTGGGAAATCCGCCATACATCGTCTATCCAGCCAAAGTGAGTTACGAACTTCGGTCAGAATGCTTCAATACCCTAGAATGCAAAAATCTTTACGGCATTGTTTTTGAGCGTTCAGCTCGCCTTGTTAAAAACAATTCTTGGTTTGGACTTATTGTTCAAATGACTTTGATGTCTGCTGGAAAAATGGAGATTCTCCAAGATTACTTACTCGAAAATAGCAGACTTCATTTAAGTCCCTTTCCGCGCCGACCGGAATCCATGTTTGATGGAGTTGAAATGCCTGTAGCAATCGGAATTTGTTCACCAAAAAACGAAAAGACACCGCTATACTCAACTTCGCGAGTGGGAAGAATCTACGGAGTTGAGAGAGCAACAGTTCTCGATACGACTAAGTTCTTTGAACACGATGTAAGAATACAGGGTAGTCGTATTGGAAAGCTTGGCAGCAAGTTGGAAAAAAGTATCTTCAAGCGACTCAGGCAAGAGGGCTCACTGAATATCGGGGCCCTCGCATCCAAATCCGAAAAACACCGCGTATTCTATCAGGAGGCTTGCCGTTACTGGCTCAAAGCATCCCACCGCCAACCTTATTTCAAGAGAAACGGAGAAGTTATTCTACCTCCCCACGGCAGAACAATCTTCTTCCGAAATCCGAATGCAGCAGCCTACACGGCCTGCTTACTTAATAGCTCTCTATTCTACTGGTTTTATTCCAGTTTTTCCGATTGTGAGCATGTGAACGATGAGATTGTTCGGTTTTGGAATCCAGCCGTCGATTGGGAATCAATAGATTGGCAAAAGTTGGCGGATGGCCTAGTGAATTCATTGGAAGCAAACGCTACTGAAAAGACCATTAATACGAAGCAAGGTCATAAAATTGAGTATCACGAAATCAAGGCAAGTTCATCCAAACCCCTCATCGACCAGATCGACACCCTGCTCGCCGAGCACTACGGTTTCACCGAGGAGGAGTTGGACTTCATCATCAACTACGACATCAAATACCGCATGGGCTTGAGCGGGGGAAGCGCTGGAGAGGAGGCGGGTGATGCATGACACGGCAAAAGTTTCAGGCTGCGGGCCAGTGGCCCGCGCCACGTTGCAGGTGCCTCCGGCTCCTATTCTTCCAGTGAACGCAAAGCCAAAGTTCGTGCCTGCGTTGCCAGCCCATCAGCGGTGCTCGTTCCTGTTGGCGCGCGTGCTGCCTGTGCCTATGCCGCTTGAAACCGGGCTTGAGAAAACCCGGAAATTGCCGAAACATTTCACCCTAGCGCATCCATGAAACGAAATCCTCAGATTACCGATGATTTCGTCGCCGTTTTGCGCCGCCGCATGGAGCGGCTGGCCAGCCGCAATCCCTCGTGGGGATTGGCCAAGGACGACCATCAGCGCCTCTACGAATATCTTGCGGTGCAGTTGATCACGTTCCTCCAGGATGAGGAGCTTTTCGAACTGCTCACCTTCACCGATCACAGGGTGACGGGCAAGCAGGAGGAGCTGCTCGATGCCTACCTGATCCTCGATCAAGGGAGCGAAATCGAGGTGAAGCTTTTCCAGTTCAAGTTTTCCAAGGATTACAAAGGCGGGATTTCGACCAAAGACCTGTATGACTTCGTGATGAGAATGAACGGGGTTTT
>PXDM01000207.1 GCA_003565055.1 Paracoccaceae bacterium | reverse complement strand
GCCGATGGACCGACGACTGCGTCCGCACTCGCGGCGCGGCTGAATGTCCCGCCCGAGCGTATGGCGATCCTGCTGCAAGCCGGGGCCGCGATGCAGCTTTTCCGCCGCAAGGGCGACACATTCACGCTCGCGCGGCGCGGCGCGGCCTTTCTCGCCGTGCCGGGGCTCGCGGATATGGTGCGCCACCATGATGTGCTCTACCGCGACCTGAGCGATCCTGTGGCCTTCATCAAGGGCGAGACCGATCCCGAACTCGCCCGCTTCTGGCCCTATGTCTTTGGCGCGCAAGGCCCGATGGATGCGCAGGTCACGGCGCGCTATTCGCATCTGATGGCCGAAAGTCAGCGTCTTGTGGCCGAGACGGCGCTGGCGCAAATCCCGCTCAAGGGCGCGCGCAAGCTTCTCGACGTGGGCGGTGGCACAGGTGCGTTTCTGCGCGCCGTGCGTGCGCGCTACCCGGACCTCGCGCTGGCGCTGTTCGATCTGCCCGATGTGGTGGCGCAAGCCCCGCTCGCGGCGGATGTGGCGCGCCATGGCGGCTCGTTCCGCACCGACCCGCTGCCCGAGGGCGCGGATGTGATCAGCCTCGTGCGGGTGCTCTACGACCATTCCGACGACACGGTGCGGGGCCTGTTGGGCCGGGTTTTCAAAGCCCTGCCCGCGGGTGGACGCCTGCTGATCATCGAGCCCATGTCTGGCGGCGCGCGGCCTGATCCGCAAACAGATGTGTACTTTTCAGTTTACACTCTGGCCATGCAAACAGGGCGCACCCGCTCTGCGGCGGAGATCAGCAACCTGCTCCGGCAGGCCGGTTTCGCGGGAATCAAAGAATATCGGGCGGATCGACCCTTTATCACCTGCGCCTTGGAGGCGTCAAAGCCGTGATTGCGTCACCCGGCCATGAAAAGTGTCAATACTAATTGACAGTCTATCTTGTATCGGTATGATTACACATAAGCTGTTCGAGTCGCCTGACAGGGGCGCGTGAAACGGCCAAGCGACTGGAGGGACCGCGTGCAGACAGAAGCCATCATCCTATCGGCCCCGCGCCAGCTTGCCCTCGGGCAGGTCGCGCTGAAGCCTGCGGGACCGGGTGATCTGCTGGTGCGCATCGACCATTCGGGCATTTCCACCGGCACGGAAAAACTCTTCTGGTCGGGCGAAATGCCACCCTTTCCCGGCATGGGCTACCCGCTTGTCCCCGGCTATGAGGCCGCAGGCGAGGTGATTGAGGCCGGGCGCGACACAGGCTACAAGCCCGGCGAGCGCGTCTTCGTGCCCGGTGCGAATTGCTTTGAAGCCGATGAGCGCGGCCCGGTCTTCGGCCTCTTCGGCGGGGCCTCGCGGATGCTGGTGACCGACGCCAAGCGCGTGACCCGCATCGACCCCGGCATGGGCGCCTCAGGCGCGCTTCTGGCGCTCGCGGCGACCGCGCGCCACGCGATTGCCGGCCCGCATGCCAGCCTGCCGGATCTGATCGTCGGCCATGGTGTTCTCGGCCGCCTGATCGCACGGATCACCCTTGCGATGGGCGCGCCCGCGCCGATGGTCTGGGACGTGAACCCGGCGCGTCAGAGCGGCGCGCAGGGCTATGCGGTCAGCCATCCCGACGCGGATACGCGCCGCGATTATGGCTGCATCATCGACGCGTCAGGCGCGGAAGGGCTGATCGACCAGCTTGTGGGCCGCATCGCGCGCAATGGCGAAGTGGTGCTGGCAGGCTTCTACACCAAACCGCTGCAATTCGCTTTCGTGCCCGCCTTCATGCGCGAAGCGCGGCTGCGCATCGCCGCAGAATGGCAACCTGACGACCTGATCGCCACGCGCGACCTGATCGACGCGGGCCTGCTCTCACTCGACGGGCTGATCACACATCACGCGCGCCCGGCCGACGCGGCTGCGGCCTATGAGACAGCTTTCAGCGACGCTGACTGCCTGAAAATGATACTGGACTGGGAGACCCATGCATGACCCTCGACATCCCCAACCTCAAGGATTTCGACCAGCGCCTGCGGGATGAAGCGGCAGAAGAGCCGACGCTGGAAGTGCCCCAGTCCGAGCCCACGAAACACACGCAGATCATCGCGATCTATGGCAAGGGCGGCATTGGCAAAAGCTTCACGCTGGCGAACCTGTCGTGCATGATGGCCGAACAGGGCAAGCGCGTGCTGCTGATTGGCTGCGATCCGAAATCCGACACGACCTCGCTTCTCTTCGCGGGCAAGGCCTGTCCCACGATCATCGAGACCTCGACCCGCAAGAAGCTCGCGGGCGAGGAAGTGGCGATCGGTGATGTCTGCTACAAACGCAACGGCGTTTTCGCGATGGAGCTGGGCGGGCCGGAAGTCGGTCGCGGCTGCGGCGGTCGCGGCATCATCCACGGGTTTGAACTCTTGGAAAAGCTCGGCTTCCACGACTGGGATTTCGACTATGTGCTGCTCGATTTCCTGGGCGACGTGGTCTGCGGCGGCTTCGGCCTGCCGATTGCGCGGGACATGGCGCAGAAGGTGATCTTGGTCGGATCGAACGATCTGCAATCGCTGTATGTCGCGAACAACGTCTGCTCGGCGGTGGAATATTTCCGCAAGATGGGCGGCAATGTCGGTGTTGCGGGTCTGGTGATTAACAAAGATGACGGCACCGGCGAGGCGCAGGCTTTCGCGGATGCGGTGAAGATCCCGGTTCTGG
>PXDM01000056.1 GCA_003565055.1 Paracoccaceae bacterium | reverse complement strand
GGCTGGTGCAGGACGGCCTGATCCCCGAGGGCGAGATCGAGGATATGAAGGCCGCCTTCCAATCCTTCCTCAACGAAGAGTTTGAGGCCGGGCGCACTTACAAGCCGAACAAGGCCGACTGGCTCGACGGGCGCTGGTCACATCTCAACCGCGAGGGCGAGGAATATCAGCGCGCCCAGACCTGGATCGCGCCCGAGACGATGCAGGAAATCGGCCGCGCGCTGACCCATTACCCGGACGGGTTCAACATCCACAAGACGGTCGCGCGCCAGCTTGAGGCCAAGGCCAGGATGTTCAGCGACGGCAAGGGGTTCGACTGGGCGACCGCCGAAGCCCTGGCCTTCGGCAGCCTCGTGACCGAGGGCTATCCCGTGCGTCTGGCCGGGCAGGATTCGACGCGCGGGACCTTCTCGCAGCGCCATTCCGCCTTCATCGACCAGCAGACCGAAGAGCGCTACTACCCGCTCAACAATATCCGCGCGGGGCAGCAGCGCTATGAGGTCATCGATTCGATGCTCTCGGAATATGCTGTGCTGGGCTTTGAATACGGCTATTCGCTGGCCGAGCCGAATGCGCTGGTGATGTGGGAAGCGCAATTCGGCGATTTCGCCAATGGCGCGCAGATCATGTTCGATCAGTTCATCAGTTCCGGCGAAAGCAAATGGCTGCGCATGTCCGGGCTGGTGATGCTTCTGCCGCACGGGTTTGAAGGGCAGGGGCCGGAACACAGCTCCGCACGACTAGAGCGATTCCTGCAACAATGCGCACAGGACAACTGGATTGTCGCCAATTGCTCGACCCCGGCCAATTACTTCCACATCCTGCGCCGTCAGATCCACCGCAGCTTCCGCAAGCCGCTGGTCCTGATGACGCCGAAATCGCTCTTGCGCCACAAGCTCTGCATTTCCGAGGCCGAGGAATTTCTCGAAGGCTCGAGCTTCCACCGCGTGCTCTGGGATGATGCGCAGAAGGGCAATAGCGAGACCAAGCTGAAAGCGGATGACAAGATCCGCCGCGTCGTGATGTGTTCGGGCAAGGTCTATTTCGACCTGCTGGAGGAACGCGACGCACGCGGGATCGACGACATCTATCTGCTGCGCGTCGAGCAGTTCTACCCCTTCCCGGCAATGGCGCTCTTGAAGGAGCTGGAACGCTTCCCGAAGGCCGAGATCGTCTGGTGTCAGGAAGAGCCGAAGAATCAGGGCGCATGGGCCTTCATCGAGCCGAATATCGAATGGGTCCTCAGCCGTCTCAATGGCAGCAGCAAACGGCCGAGCTATGTCGGCCGCCCGGCCTCGGCCTCGGTCGCGACGGGGCTTGCCAGTCAACATAAAGCACAACAAGAAGCGCTGGTGAATGACGCGCTTACAATCGAGGGATAACAAGGACATGTCCACCGAAGTTCGAGTGCCCACTCTGGGCGAAAGCGTCACGGAAGCCACGATCGCCACATGGTTCAAGAAACCCGGCGATGCGGTCGCCGTCGATGAAATGCTCTGCGAGCTGGAAACCGACAAGGTCACAGTCGAAGTTCCCTCGCCCGTCGCAGGCACCTTGGGCGAGATCGTCGCCGCCGAGGGCGAGACGGTCGGCGTCGATGCGCTTCTGGCAATGATCTCCGAGCCCGGCAGCGCGCCCGCGCCGAGCCCGACGCCTGCGGCGAAGGATGACGCGGGCAAAGGCGGCGAGGCGGAAAGCGTCGATGTCATGGTGCCCGCCCTAGGCGAAAGCGTGTCCGAGGCGACCGTTGCAAGCTGGTTCAAGAAACCGGGCGATACGGTCGCTGTGGACGAAATGCTTTGCGAGCTGGAAACCGACAAGGTCTCGGTCGAGGTGCCCAGCCCGGCGGCAGGTGTCTTGGGCGAAATCCTCGCCGAAGAGGGCAGCACAGTCGCGGCAGGCGGCAAGCTCGCAGTGATCTCGGGCAGCGCGGGCGGGGCCTCCGCGCCCGCCGCGGCTGCCCCCGCGGCAACCAGCAGCGCTGCGGGTCGGGATGTGGAAGACGCGCCCTCGGCGAAGAAACTGATGGCCGAAAAGGGGCTTTCGCCTGATCAGGTGACCGGCTCTGGCCGCGATGGGCGCATCATGAAGGAAGACGTGCAGAAAGCGGTTGCGGCGGCCCCAGCGGCTGCGCCGACTGTGCCCACCCCAACCGCAGCCCCAAGGGCCGCAGTCCCGGCCGATGACGCGGCGCGCGAAGAGCGGGTGAAGATGACCCGCCTGCGCCAGACCATTGCCCGCCGCCTGAAGGAAGCGCAGAACACCGCTGCGATGCTCACCACCTATAACGAGGCGGATATGGGCGGCGTGATGGAGCTGCGCAACGCCTACAAGGACCAGTTCGAGAAGAAGCATGGTGTCAAGATGGGCTTCATGTCCTTCTTCGTGAAAGCCTGCTGCCACGCGCTGATGGAAGTCCCCGAGGTCAATGCCGAGATCGACGGCACGGATGTCGTCTACAAGAATTACGTCCATATGGGCGTCGCGGTGGGCACGCCCTCGGGCCTCGTCGTGCCGGTCCTGCGCGATGCGCATAAGATGGGCTTTGCCGAGATCGAAAAGCGTATCGGGGATTTCGGCAAGCGCGCCCGCGACGGGAAGCTCTCGATGGCCGAGATGCAGGGCGGCAGCTTCACGATCTCGAATGGCGGCGTCTATGGCTCGCTGATGTCCTCGCCCATCCTGAACCCGCCG
>PXDM01000491.1 GCA_003565055.1 Paracoccaceae bacterium | reverse complement strand
GCAGTGGTAGCTGACAGATGCCCCTCTGGCAATCGGAGACCCGATGCGCGCCCCTGACCCCGCCCGCCCGCTGACCGTTCTCGGCATCGAGAGTTCATGCGACGACACCGCGAGCGCTGTGATCCGCCATGTCCCGCCTGCGCGGCCTGAAATCCTCTCCTCGGTGGTCTGGGGACAGACGGACCTGCATGCGCGCTTCGGCGGCGTGGTGCCCGAAATCGCGGCGCGCGCGCATGCCGAAAAGCTCGACCTTGCCGTTGAAGCCGCGCTTGCGCAGGCGGGCGTGAGCCTGTCGGAGCTGGACGCGCTCGCTGTGACCGCCGGGCCTGGGCTGATTGGTGGCGTGTTGTCGGGCGTGATGCTGGCGCGGGGTCTGGCTGCAGCGACCGGGCTGCCGCTTCTGGGGGTGAACCATCTCGCAGGCCATGCGCTGACGCCGCGCCTGACTGAAGCCGTGGCATTTCCCTATCTGATGCTCCTCGTCTCGGGCGGGCATTGCCAGTTTCTGCAGGTCGATGGCCCGGAGCAGTTCACGCGGCTGGGCGGCACGATTGACGATGCGCCGGGCGAGGCCTTCGACAAGGTGGCGAAGCTCCTCGGCCTGGCGCAACCCGGCGGACCTGCGGTCGAGGCCGAGGCGAAAACCGGCGATCCGACGCGTTTCGCCCTGCCCCGCCCGCTCCTGGACCGACCAGGCTGCGATCTGTCTTTCTCGGGGCTGAAAACAGCCGTTCTGCGCGCGCGAGACGCGCTGGTGGCGGATCATGGCGGCTTGCGGGCGCGCGACCGCGCCGATCTTTGCGCCGCGTTTCAGGCGGCTGTGACAGAGGTTCTGGTCGTCAAATCCCGCCGCGCGCTGGCCCAATACATGGCCAGCGCCCCCCAGAGCCCGGTTTTCGCAGTGGCCGGGGGCGTTGCGGCCAATCAGAGCCTGCGCGCAGGGCTGCTTGCGGCGGCGGAAGATGCCGGCGCTGCATTCAACGCGCCGCCGCTCGCGCTCTGCACTGATAACGCGGCGATGATCGCCTGGGCCGGGATCGAGCAGATGCGCGCAGGCGTTGCACTGCAGCAATTTGCCGCGCGGCCCCGCTGGCCTCTGGACCAGAGCGCCGCACCACTGATCGGATCGGGCAAGAAAGGGGCAAAAGCATGAGTGTGGCCATTCTCGGCGCGGGAGCATTTGGCACGGCGCTGGCCTGTGCGCTGGACGAGGCGATGCTCTGGTGTCGCGACCCCGCGCAGGCGCGCGACATGGCGCAAACGCGCGAGAACCGCGCGCGCCTGCCGGGGATCGCGCTGCCGGACGGGGTGCAGGTGACCTCTGATCTGAGCGATATCCGCGCGCAGACGGTGCTGCTGGCCATCCCGATGCAGCAAACGGACGGCTTCCTGCGTCAGCATGGCGCGGCGCTTGCCGGGCGCGTGCTCGTCGCCTGTTCCAAGGGCATTGATCTCGAGCAGATGATCGGCCCGGTCGGCGTGATCCGTGCCGCCCTGCCCGAGACCCGCGCGGCACTGCTGACGGGGCCGAGCTTTGCCATCGACATCGCGCGCGGGCTGCCCACAGCACTGACGCTTGCCTGCGCGGATGCCGAATTGGGCCGCGCCTTGCAGGACGAGCTCTCGACCCCGGCGCTCCGACTCTATCGTAATACGGATGTGATCGGCGCGGAACTGGGCGGCGCGCTGAAAAACGTGATCGCCATTGCCGCCGGGGTCTGCATTGGCGCGCAGATGGGCGAATCGGCGCGCGCAGCACTTATCGCGCGCGGACATGCCGAGATCCTGCCGCTCGCGCGCCGCCTCGGTGCCGAGCCGGAAACGCTGACTGGGCTCTCCGGTCTGGGCGATCTGATCCTGACCTGCTGTTCGGAGAAATCGCGCAATTTCCGCTTTGGACTGGCCCTTGGGCGCGGCGAGGGCTTTGACAGCGCCACCACGGTCGAAGGCGCGGCAACGGCGCGCGCGGTCACGCGGCTTGCGGCGCGCGAAGGGCTGGAAATGCCGGTCACAGCGATGGTGGCGGCGCTGGTGGATGGCAAGATCACACTGGACCAAGCCCGCGACGCGCTTCTGACCCGCCCGCTGACAGACGAATGACCCAAGGATAAGGACCCTGACCATGCCACTTTACATGCTGCTGTGCACCGACAAACCCGGCGCGCTCGACTTGCGCAAATCCACACGCGAGGCGCATCTTGCTTACGTTGCGCAAACCGGATGCGTCGTGCAGGCGGGGCCGCTTCTCGACAGCGCGGGCGAGATGGCGGGCTCGCTGATCGTGCTCGACCTGCCCGATCTGGAGGCCGCGAAACATTGGGGCGCGCAGGACCCCTATGCTCTGGCCGGGCTCTTCGAGAACGTGCGGCTGCAGGAATGGAAAAAGGTCATCGGCTGATGCGGTTCTGGCTGATGAAATCCGAGCCGGATGCGTTCAGCTGGGACGATCTCGTGGCCAAGGGCGATGCGGGCGAGGAATGGGACGGGGTGCGCAATTATCAGGCGCGCAACATGATGCGCGAGATGGCACTTGGCGACCGCGCGTTTTTCTATCACAGCCAGAGCGACAAGGCGATTGTCGGCATCTGCGAAGTGATTGCGCTGGCCCATCCCGACAGCACCACGGAGGATCCGCGCTGGGACTGCGTGGATGTACGCGCGCTCCACCCCCTGCCCCGCCCGGTGACGCTCGCCGCCT
>PXDM01000018.1 GCA_003565055.1 Paracoccaceae bacterium | reverse complement strand
CTGCCTGTGGCGGCGCCACAGGCGCGACAGGGAGCAGGCGGCATGAGGACAGCGTCGCGGTTCGACATGGTTCTGACCCGGCAGGGGCTGCGCTTCATGGGGCGGCTCTGGCCCTGCACCATCGGGCGCGGAGGTGTGCGCGCTGACAAGCGCGAGGGGGATGGCGCGACGCCGGTGGGCGTGCATCGGCTGGTCGGGATGCTCTATCGGCCCGACCGGATCGCCCGGCCTGCCGATTGGGCGCTGCCAATCCGTCCGCGTGATCTGTGGTCGGATGATCCGGGGCATGAGGATTACAATCTGTTGGTTCGCGCACCCTATCCGCATAGCCATGAGTGCTTGCGGCGCGCGGATCCGCTATACGATCTGATCATCCTGACGGGCTGGAATTGGCCGCGGGCCGAGCGGGGCGCGGGATCAGCGATTTTCATCCATCAGTGGCGCAGGCCCGGCGCTCCGACTGCAGGGTGCATCGGGTTGCATCGGGCAGATTTACAGGCGATTGCGCCCATGATTCGCTATCGCAGCCGTCTCATCGTGCCCGACGTGCTGGCTGTTTGAAGGGGCGCCCGCGCCCCCTCTTGGCCCTTTGGGCCAATTCACCCCCGGGGATATTTGTGCAAAGATGAAAGCGAGATCAGTGTCTGGCCCCGAAGATGGCGGAGCCGACGCGGATATGGGTCGCGCCTTGGGCAATCGCCGTCTCGAAATCGTCGGACATGCCCATCGACAGGCCATGAAGTTCGTTGCGTTCGGAGATCTCGGCGAGCATTTTGAAATGCCTGTCGGCAGGGGCATCGACCGGCGGGATGCACATCAACCCGATCACGGGCAGATCGAGGCTGCGGCAATCCGCGATGAAGCGGTCGGCTTCATCCGGGAGGACGCCGGCTTTTTGCGGCTCCGCGCCTGTATTGATCTGAATGAAGAGTTGTGGGCATTGGCCGAGATCCTGCGCCAGCCGTGCAAGAGTTTCCGCCAGTTTGGGCCGGTCGAGCGAATGGATCACGTCGAACAATTCCATCGCCGCGCGGGCCTTGTTGCTTTGCAGCGGACCGAGCAGGTGCAACTCGACCGGGCCGAAACGGTCGCGCCAGTCGGGCCATTTGCCCGCTGCCTCCTGCACGCGGTTTTCGCCATAGATGCGGTGGCCCGCCTCCAGCACAGGTAGCACGCGTGCCTCGGGTTGCTCCTTGGAGACAGCGATCAGCGTCACATCCTCGGGCGCGCGTCCGGCAGTGGCACAGGCCGCGGTCATACGGCGCTGGATCTCGTGCAAGGACATGCGCTCACGATCCGCCGACAAAGACCGAACGCGGGCGATCAGGGCGGTCGAGATTGACTTCCGCGCCGAAGCGCAGCCCCCCATCCGTTTCGCCCACGAAGCGCAGCTTGAGCCGCGCGCGGCTGGTCAGGCGCAGACCGGATTCGCGCTGACCGGCCCAATCGGGTTTCTCGGACCAGACAATCCCCATCCGTGTGTCTCCGCTCAGGGTCAGTCCCAGTGGTTCAGCCGTCGCGGGCAGGGCCATCAGGGCCGCAAGGGGCAGGGCGCGCAAGAGCATCAGCGCCGCCCCAGACTGCGCACATCGTCGCTTGCGCCATGGAACACACCGCCGATCCCGTCGAGCGCGGCGGAAGTTGTGGAACATGCGGCCAGAAGGCTCGCGGCGACGATCAGGGCAAGGGGGGCGCGGGGGGACATGCTCGAACCTCTTTTGCGGGGGCTTTTGTCTGAAGATAGGCGAAAAACAGCGGCTTGCAAACCGCAGAGGCGGCAAAATGAAAAGAGCGGGCAATTGCCCGCTCTTTCCGACATATGATCCTGTTTGGGATCAGAATGTGAAGGACAGACCGAAGTCAGCGATGGTTTGCTTGCCCGCATCAGTCGATCCACCGTCACGGACCACGCCACCGACCAGCGATGCGCCACCGCCGAGGTCGTAGCTTGCGCCGATGCCGTAATGGGTGTTGCTGAAGACGTCACGACGACCGAAAGCAGTCACGGACACTTCGTCGAACGAACCGCTGACCGACAGGCCGTACTGGTTGCGGCTGTCCGTTTCCAGGAAGTCCTGCTGGTCGCTGTCGATGCGGCCATAGGTGACTTTTGCGGTCACACCTTCAAAGCTGCCGGAGACGAAGCCGATGATGTGGTTACCAGCACCGCTCTGCTTTTCATAACCAAGACCTGCAGCGAAACCGTCGAACTCATAGCCGGCAGCAATGCTATAAACGTTGTTGTCAGTGTTCGGCTGGTCAGCCGACAGAGCAAAGGTGAAGCCGTCAAGCGCGTAGTGGTAGCGCGCAGCGGTGCGGCGACCGTCGAAATCCTCATCAGCGTCTGGCCCAGCGTTCGACAGGAACCCATTCTCGTTCAGATCGCCCAGACCGGTCAGGCCAACACCGGCCAGATCGCCAACGACGAATCCAGCAGCGCCGGAGACGTCGCCCATGGTCAGCGTGCCAAAGTCGCTGGAGATGAACACGTTGCCACCGGTCATGTCGGAGCCATCTGCGGCGCCAGCCTGGTCAGCGCGGAAAGTTGCGCCGAAAGCAACGCCACCATCAGTTTCACCGGACATGGTGATGATCGCGCGTGCGCGGCTGGTGAAGTTGATGTCGTCGCCATCGTAGACGAGACCCATGCGTGCGTTGCCGGACAGCGACACGTCTGCGGCGGCGTAACCTGCCGACATG
>PXDM01000436.1 GCA_003565055.1 Paracoccaceae bacterium | reverse complement strand
GAAGTCGACCTCGGCATTGCGGTGGGCTTTGGTGTTGCGGGGCATCGGGTCAGTCTCGGCTGGGGTTTCGGAAGGATTGGTCTCGGGAGCGGTGTCCGAGGTGGGCGGATCGCCCGGTCCTTCATCGTCAGGCGGGGCTACCTCGGCTTTGGGCTGAAAGCTCTTCATCGACGCCCAGGCTTTCACCAGCGTACCGTCGACCAAAAAATGCTCGTCCGACAAGAGCGGCGCGACCTCACTATGCACAAGGATCGCCGCCATGATTTTGCGCGACATCTCGGTGCTCAGCAGCCGGTCCCGGTTCTTGGTGAACGCTGTCGGCATCCAGACGGGGTCGTCAATGCCGAGGCCGACAAACCAGCGGAACATCAGGTTGTAATCCATCTGCTCCATCAACTACCGCGCTGACCGAACCGAGAACAGGATTTGCAGAAGGCTCGCCCGGATCAGCCGTCCCGGCGGGATCGAGGGCCGCCCGAAATCCGTGTAAAGCCCTTCGAACTCGCCATCGAGGCTGGCGAGCGCGTCATTGACCACCTGTTTGATCTTACGCAACGGGTGTCGCCGCGGGATGCGCTCCTCCAGATCAAAATAGCTGAACAGCGACTCGCTCGTCTCATCCGTCCCGCGCATCATCACCCCCGCCGCTATCGTGTGGAGGGTGAATCATGTTCTCAAATCATTGTTGAGGCAGGATTATTTCAGCAGCCTGGTAAGGAGCAGGCGACATGAAGAAAAGCCGTTTCACCGAGGCGCAATGGCACAACTTTTTTTCAAGTCGACTTTCTTACGTAGCGATTGCGCACCAAAAGGGCCTTCGCGCGTTGTTGTATTGCCATTGAACCCGCTGAACTTCTGATCAAAGACAGGTTCGCGCGCCGTTATGATCCGATCAGGCCCTGTCGTCGGTGGCCCTGCGGCACGCTTTCCAAGGAGAACGTGGAGCCAAGCATGGAATTCGACCCAATAGAGATGATGACCTTCTGCATTGCGCTATTCGGCCATTTGGGTGGCCTTTCCGAGTCGCTAGTCGGACTGGACGCCGCCGCCGCAATGACGGCGCAGTCCCAGCTTACCGAAGCGATCGGCCTGCTTGTGCAGGATCAGACGGCCATCGATTCGTCGATCGACGCGCACCGCCTGATGGTGGCCGACATGGCGGTCGAGGATATGCAGGAGGGTGCTGCCTTCTGCCTCGAGATCGCCGAGGAACTCTGACACCGACGATCCCGGCGCTGAACTTGGATGCCCCACACCACGCTGCCTCCCTTGGCTTGAGAACCTGATCGGCAGTGTGAGCGATGGGGTGGACGCCTCCCACCGGCGCCGTTGATGTGCCATAGTGGCAGGTGTTGAAGCACTGCTACAGAAGGGAGCGTCCATGGGAAGGGGTTAGCATCATCGGCCTGGATTCGGCCAAGAACGTGTTTCAGGCGCATGGCGCCGGGGCTGACGGGTAAGTTGTGTTTCGCCGCAAGCTTTCGCGTGCTCAGCTGTTGAAGCGCATGGCGACGCAGTCGCCATGCGTGGTAGCGATGGAGGCCTGTGCCAGCGCAAATCACTGGGGCCGAGCGATCGGCGACCTTGGCCATGAGGTGCGGCTTATTACGCCTGCCTATTTGAAGCCGTTCGTGAAGCGGCAGAAGAATGACATTGCGGATGCCGAGGCGATTGCAGACGCGCCGTCACGGCCACACGACTGCACCTGATCACATGTCCGATCGCGCCCAAAATTTTGCTTGCGAGCACCTTGATTTTTTCCTTTCAGCGCAGGTTGGCTGCCTGAAGGCCCGCCGGGCTTTTTGGCAGCATAGTCAGCGACCGTTCCGTCTGGCCATGGCGGTTTTGGCCTCTTCTGCCTGACGTCCACGCCCAGCGTCACGCTGGGCACCGGTTGATGCGACGCAACTGGGCAAGGCGGCGCATGTTATAGGCGAGGTTCTTCATGCCGATCTTGGCCTTGGCACGGATCAGGCTACTGGTGGGCACCAGCGTGCCGCTCATGTCGCTGATCTGCGCGCCGAAGACATGCTCGACCCAAGCGCGCACGGCGTACTTGGTGCGGTTGCTGGATTGACCCTGTGCAGTCAGCGGCTTGCCGCGCTTGCCCTTGTGGTGGATGCGGCTCTTCAGGCCGCGGGCGCGCAACTTGACCTCTATCTCCATGGACCGATAGGCCGGATCGGCACAGACGCCCACACCAGTGTTGCCCTTCATCAACAGGTGATCCACCGCCTGGCTGTCATGCAGCGCTGCGCCGCTGACATGGTGGCGGCGGACCAGCTTGTGCTGGCTGAGCTATTGCTGCCTTCACGCAAGACCCAAGTGAGCCTGCCGCAAACCCGCGGCCCCTTTGCGGAACAGGCTCGCGAGCGTTTCGGCCTCACGCGCCCCGCGCAGGTCGTGCAATGGCGCGCGTATCACGACGATCTGCCCCGCGTGGCGATGCGTGCGGTGATCTGGCCCGTGGTAGCGATGAGCGTTTTCTGGCAGCTTCTGGTCAACCATGCTCGCCGCCGGGCGCGGCGTGCCGAACGCCTGCACAGCGGGCAGTAATCCGCTGGACCGGTCTATCCCGCAATGTTGATCACGCCGCGGAGGCCAAGCCTGCGCGCCACTTCCTCGGCCCGCGCCTCCGCGGCTTCATCGTCGGGCAGGTCATCGGCCTGGGTGCCGTGCCAACGCATTTCCAGCACCACGG
>PXDM01000231.1 GCA_003565055.1 Paracoccaceae bacterium | reverse complement strand
TGCGTCGCCGCGTCCACGGCATCGCCCAGAATGCGCGCTTTCGCATGGCCCTTGGCATCGGCGAGGAAGCGGAAGCTTTCGCCCAGCGCGCAGAATTCGCCCAAAGAATCCCAGCGCAGATGGCCGGTTGCGACCAGATCCTGCACATGTTTCGGGGCCGAACCGCCCGCGCCGGTTTCAAACAGCCCGCCGCCCTGCATCAGCTTGACGATGGACAGCATCTTGGCCGAGGTCGCCAGTTCCAGGATCGGGAACAGGTCGGTCAGATAGTCGCGCAGCACATTGCCGGTGATCGCAATCGTATTCTCGCCCTTGGTGATCGTCTCAAGCGAGGCGCGGGTGGCGTCGCGCGGGGCCATGATCTCGAATTTATCGGCCACGCCTGCGGCCTCCAGAATCGGGGTGACATAGGCGATGAGTTCCGCATCATGGGCGCGGTCCTTGTCGAGCCAGAAGATCGCGCGGAAGCCCGTCGCGGCCTGCCGGTCGATGGCGAGTTGCACCCAATCCTCGATGGGCGCGCGGCGCGCAGAGGCCGAGCGCCAGATATCGCCGGCCTCGACCTTGTGCTCATGCAGCACGGTCCCGTCGTCGAGCAGCATGCGCACCGTGCCTGCTTGCGGGATCTCGAAGGTCGTCGGATGGCTGCCATATTCTTCGGCTTTCTGCGCCATCAGGCCGATATTCTGCACGGTCCCGGCGGTCGCGGGGTTGAGCGCGCCATTGGCTTTGAAAAACTTGATCGTCTCGTCATAGACGGGCGCATAGGAATTGTCGGGGATGACGCAATTCGCGTCATGCTCCGCGCCATCCGGCCCCCAGCCCTTGCCGCCGCCACGGATCAGCGCGGGCATGGACGCGTCGATGATCACATCGGAGGGGACATGCAGATTGGTGATGCCCTTGTCGGAATTCACCATATACATCGGCGGGCGTTCGGCGGTCACGGCCTCGATTGCGGCCATGATCTCGGCATCATCCTTGACCTGCTCCAGAAGCGTGCCCAGCCCGGAATTGGGGTTCACGCCCAGCGCCTTGAGCTTGTCGCCATGGGCCTCGAAGACGGGCTTGAGCCAGGCGCGCACGGCATGGCCGAAGATGATCGGGTCCGAGACCTTCATCATCGTGGCTTTCATATGCAGCGAAAACAGCGTGCCCTTGTCCTTGGTCCGCGCAATTTCCGCATCGAGGAAGTCTGAGAGCGCCTTGGCGGACATATAGGTGGCATCGACGACAGCGCCCGCCGGATAGGACAGCCCGTCTTTGAGCACGGTTTCCGACCCGTCCGCGCCGGTCAGCACGATCTTGGCGCGGGAGGCGTCTTTCAGCGTGGCAGAGGTTTCGTTCGAGAAGAAATCACCGCCCGACATCGACGAGACTTCGGTCTTGCTGTCAGCGGTCCATTTGCCCATGCGGTGCGGGTTGGCCTGGGCGAAATTCTTCACAGCCGTCGCGGCGCGGCGGTCGGAATTGCCTTCGCGCAGCACCGGGTTCACAGCCGAGCCCTTGATCGCGTCATAGCGGGCGCGGATGTCCTTTTCAGCGTCGCTTGCGGGCGCTTCGGGATAGTCGGGCAGCGCGTAGCCCTGACCCTGCAATTCGCGGATCGCGGCCAGAAGCTGCGGGCCAGAGGCGGAAATATTGGGCAGTTTGATGACATTGGCATCGGGGGTTTTGACCAGCTCGCCCAATTCGGCAAGGTCATCGCTGATCCGCTGCTCTTCGCTGAGATAGTCAGGGAAGGCCGAGATGATGCGGCCTGCAAGCGAGATATCGCGCGTGCCGACGCTGACACCTGCGGCACTCGCAAAGCTCTGGATGATCGGCAGGAGCGAGGCCGAGGCCAGTTCGGGCGCTTCGTCAACCTTGGTATAGATGATATCGGGAATGGTCTTGTCGGTCATGGCAAAAGCCCCTCTTTTCGATGCTCGCGCAGCATAGGGGGAAATTCTCGCGACGTAAACAGTGCACAATGGTATACAATGCAGAATTTTGGGGCGCGGGGCCAGTGCGCTCCCTGATGAGGCCGCTGCCGCTGGTCAGGGCCAGACTGTGATCCGGGTGGTGGCATGAAAAAACGCCCCGGAACAGAGGTCGGGGCGTTCTCATCTGTGTCTCAAAGGCAGATCAGGTGCTGGGCTCGGGCTCCAAGCCGCCATCGCCTTCATCGCGCTTGCGCCCGCGCGTCTTGGGGATCGCCGCGACCGAAGGCGTGTTGCTGGTCGTGCCGTCATCATCATCGCCACGGCTCAGAGGCTCGCCGCGCATGACTTTCTTGATCTCCGGCCCGGTCAGAGTCTCGTATTCGAGAAGCCCCTGCGCCAGATTTTCCAGCTCGTCGCGATGCTCGGTCAGGATCTGCTTGGCGCGTTCATAGCCTTCATTGACCAACTCGCGCACCTTGTCGTCGATCAGCTTCTGCGTGATGCCCGAATGGTTCGAGCCGCCGCCATAGCTGCCGAGATAGCTCTGCTGCTCATTGGCGTAATCGACATAGCCCAGCTCTTCGTCAAAGCCGAATTGCGTGACCATCGCGCGGGCGATCTTGGTCACTTGCTGAATGTCGCTCGCAGCCCCCGAGGTCACAGCGTCTTCGCCGAAAATCAGCTCTTCCGCGACACGCCCGCCCATCGCCATGGCGATCTTGGACTTGTATTTGCGGTAGCTGACCGAGAGCTGATCGCGCTCCGGCAAGGACAGCAC
>PXDM01000070.1 GCA_003565055.1 Paracoccaceae bacterium | reverse complement strand
GCGGCTGCGCCAGTCGCTCGGCTACCCCGCCACGCTCGCGCGCGGTTATGCGGTGCTGCGCGACGATGCCGGGACAGTCGTGACCTCAGCCGATACGGCCAGCAAGGCGCAGATGCTGGAGATCGAGTTCAGCGACAGCCGCCTGCCGGTCATGCCTGCGCGCAAGGCGAAGGCGGTCAAGCCCAAACCCGGCAGGCCGAAACCCGAACAGGGCTCGCTGTTCTGAGCGCGGTTTACTCGGCTTTCGTGCCGACATTCTCGGCAAATGCCTTCTCAAAGGCCGCTTTCGTGCTCGCATCGGCCTCAAGCTGATATGTGTCGCGCCATTCGGCATAGGGCATGCCATAAATCGCCTCGCGCGCGCTGTCTTTGTCCATCGCGATGCCGCGCGCCTCTGCCGCTTCCTGATACCAGCGCGACAGGCAGTTGCGACAAAAGCCGGTCAGGTTCATCATGTCGATATTCTGCACATCCGTGCGCTTGCCAAGATGCTCCAACAAGCTGCGGAAAGCCGCGGCTTCGAGTTCGATACGGGTCTGTTCGTCCATCAGATGTCCTCCATGTCTGACCTTCGACCTGATCATAGGCGCGCAGGCTGTCAAGTCAGCACCATCTTGCAATCTGGGCGGAAAGCGTATTTGTTTGCGCTAACGGGTTGGGCCGCCGAGCGGGCTGGCCTAAACAGTTAACGCATAGGCTGGCGGCAGTGCGCCGCGTGAAAGGATAGCATATGACTTCTCCCCTGCGCCGTCACCGGATGATCAAGATCGTGGCGACACTCGGCCCGGCCTCGTCCAGCTATGAGATGATCCGCGCGCTGTTCGAAGCGGGCGCGGATGTGTTTCGCCTGAACATGAGCCATGGCAGCCATGACGAGATCTCCGCGCGCCATGCGATCATCCGGCAGGTCGAAAGCGATCTGGGCCGTCCCATCGGCATCCTCGCGGATTTGCAAGGCCCCAAGTTGCGGGTCGGGGAATTCGCCAATGGATCGGAAGACCTGAGCGAAGGGCAGCCCTTCCGGCTCGATCTCAACCCCGCGCCGGGGACGGGCGAGCGGGTGAATCTGCCGCATCCCGAGATTTTCAAGGCGCTGGAGCCCGGTTCGCAGCTGCTGGTCAATGACGGCAAGATCCGCCTTCGGGTGGAGGATTGCAGCCCCGAGCACGCGAATTGCACAGTGACGGTCGGCGGCACAATCTCGAACCGCAAGGGCGTGAATGTGCCCGATGTGGTGCTGCCGCTTGCCGCTCTGTCCGAAAAAGACCGCAAGGATCTGGAATTCGTCTGCCGTCTGGGCGTCGATTGGCTGGCGCTGTCCTTTGTGCAGCGCGCCTCCGACGTGACCGAGGCGCGCGAACTGGCGCAGGGCCGCGCGGCGATCCTGTCGAAGATCGAAAAGCCCGCAGCGGTCAAGGCCTTTGACGAAATTCTCTCGGCCTCGGACGGGATCATGGTGGCGCGGGGCGATCTGGGGGTGGAACTGCCGGTGCAGAATGTGCCCCCGATCCAGAAACAGCTCGTCCGCCGCGCGCGCAATGCCGCCAAGCCTGTGATCGTGGCAACCCAGATGCTCGAATCAATGATCGAGAGCCCGATGCCCACGCGCGCCGAAGTCTCGGATGTCGCGACCGCGATCTATGAGGGCGCGGATGCGATCATGCTTTCGGCAGAATCGGCGGCGGGCCAGTATCCGATCGAAGCGGTCACCACGATGAACAATGTGGCCATCGAGGTCGAAAGCGACCCGACCTATATCGACATCATCGACAGCTCGCGCAAGGTCAAGCACCGCACCATCGCAGACGGCATCGTGGCGGCGGCGCGTGAATTGGCCGAAAAGACCGATATCGCCGCGATTTGCTGCTTCACCCAGTCGGGCACCACCGCGAGCCTTGTTGCGCGCGAACGCCCGCATGTGCCGATCATCGCCATCACGCAGTTCCAGCCTGTCGCGCGGCGCATCTCGCTTGTCTGGGGGGTGCATTGCGAAACGGTCACAGGCGATGTGGAGCGCTTCAAGAAAGCCGTGATCAACGCGGTCAAAGTGGCGCGGAAATACGAGTTTGCGCGCGAAACTGATCAGATCCTCGTGACAGCGGGGATTCCCTTCAACCAGCCCGGCACGACCAATATCCTGCGCGTGGCGCCCTGTGCCGAACACTTGATCATGAAGGGCGAACCGGAGTAACCTCGCCTGTGCAGCCATGGCGCGAGGCCGGATGGATCACGAACTGCTCTTCGTCAGCGGCCTCTGCCTGTGTGTTCTGGCTTTCGTGAGCTTCGTGAGCGCCTGGGCGGACAACCGCCGCCCCGTTCTCGCAATTGGCATGACGGCGCTTGGGGGGATCCTGATCGCGCTCGTGGCGGTTGATCGCGACGCAGGGCTCTACCGGCCGGCCGAAGTGCCCGAGGTCTTCACGATCATCGCCGCGCGGGTGCTGGCGCTCTTCTGAACCCTCTTGCGCTGTGGCCCGGTCTGGGGTATGCGGCGCGCTCTATGTGCATATGTCCGGCCCGAGTGGCATGCCGAGGCATGTGATCCACCCCTCCAGTGAAAGGAGATGGAAATGCCCAAGATGAAGACCAAATCCGGCGCCAAGAAGCGCTTTTCCATGACAGCGTCCGGCAAGGTCAAGGCCGGTCAGGCCGGCAAGCGCCATGGCATGATCAAGCGGACCAAGAAGTTCATTCGCGACGCGCGCGGCACCACGATC
>PXDM01000478.1 GCA_003565055.1 Paracoccaceae bacterium | reverse complement strand
TGCACGTTCTCACCTAGTGCTTGGTGGGTTCGACTTGACAGTTCCCTCAGACGCAGAGGTTACCAGCGTCTCTGTCGAGGTTACTGGAGCGCGGGCATCCAACGCGCACGTCGCCTTCCCCGTTTCACTGGCCGTCGGTGCACGGGAGTTGGCTTCGAGCTCCGTCACTCTGCCCTCAGGCAGGTGCGATGACGCAGGTACTCGTGTCATATCTTGGAAGCAAGAATTCTCCGTAGACGACCTCGTAGCTCATGATTTGGCGGTGTCGATCTCTTCCGGAGGCGAATTCGGATGGCGCTACATTGACTCTGTCCGAGTAAGGGTCGCCTACGAAGAACCCACTCCCCCTCAGATCACTACAACCGATCTGCCGAAAGGAACATACGGTGATCCTTACTCTACCACGCTCGAGGCGAAGGACGGCGAGCCTCCGTACAACTGGAGCATAGATGGGACTCTGCCTGACGGGCTGGCTCTTGACTCCAGCAGCGGCCAGATCTCAGGGACTCCCGCAGCAAGCACTGACGTTAGCTTCACGGTCCAGGTCCAGGACCAAAACGGGAACACCGACTCAAATTCATTCTCCATAGATATCGCCCGTCGTCCGATCACCATAACCGCCGTCAAACAAGGAAAAGACTACGGCAACTCAGATCCCCACCTCAACTACCAAATCACCGTGGGGTCGCTGGCGTTCAACGATGAGCTCACCGGCGAACTGCAACGTGTCAGCGGCGAAGACATAGGCACGTACACCATCGAGCAGGGCACACTAAGCATCGATGCGATCGACAACTACGACCTGACGTTTGTCGAGGGCATCCTGACCATCGGGGAGCGGTCGATCACAGTCACTGCAGACCCCAGCCAGAGCAAGATATACGGCGACGGCGACCCGGTGTACGCCTACACCCCCAGCGAGCCGCTGCAGTTCGACGATGAGTTCACCGGTGCGCTTGACAGGGTCGCCGGGGAGGACGTTACGCTGTACGCGATCACCCTGGGGACCCTGGCAATCGACGACGGCAACGACGGCAACAACTACAACCTCACCTTCGTCTCCAACGACTTTGAGGTCACCGAGCGGCCGATCGAGGTGACCGCTGACGACCAAGAGAAGGTCTACGGCGAGGATGATCCTGCCCTCACCTACACAGTCACAAGCGGGGCGCTCGCGTTCGACGATGCGTTCGTCGGTGAGTTGGAGAGGGTGGCCCGCGAGGATGTGGGCACTTACACCATCCAGCAGGGCACCTTCACCATCGATGGGATTTCTAACTACGACCTCACCTTCATCAACGGCGAACTCACCATCACCGAGCGGCCGATCACCATCAAGGCGGACAACAAGAGCAAGACCTACGGGGACGACAACCCGACACTCACGGCCACAGTGACCGGCGAGGTGGCAGGTGGCGACCCGATCGACTACAGCCTATCCACGACAGCTGAGAAGTACTCCGATGTGGGCACCTACCCGATCGAGGTCTCTCCAGGTTCCAACCCCAACTACGAGGTCACGGCAGCGGATGGCACCCTGACGATCACCAAAGCCGATGCGGTGATCGAGGTCCAGGGCACCACCATCACCTACGATGGCAATGCCCACGGCGCCACCGGCACCGCCAGCGGCGCTTGCGGTACCTGTCTCACCCAACTCCTGGACCTCGGAGACGTGTTCTCCAGCGCTGGCGCGCACACAGCTAACTGGTTCTTCCAAGGCGACCACAATCACAACCCTGCCAGCGGAGCTGTGAAGATCGTGATCACGCAAGCTACCCTCTTCGTGGCGGCCGATGACCACGAGAAGACCTACGATGCCGAGCCGTTCACCAACTTCACCGTAAGCTACGATGGATTCGTCGCCGGCGAGGGACCAGATGTCCTTGACGGAACGCTCACCTTTGGGGGCACTGCACTCGGTGCAGTCGAGCCCGGAAGCTACACGATCGTTCCCAGCGGTCTGACGAGCGACAACTACAGCCTGACCTTTGAGAGCGGCAGCTTGCGCATCCGGCCTCACTACGACTACTGGTACGTGGATGATGGTATCGCCTTCATAGACCGAGCTATGGTTGGTGGAGCCGGTATGTTCGGTGATCTTGTCATCGAAGCGCTGTACGAGGTCGGCCAGAACATCGTCGTCCAGTTCACCATAAGTGGCTTCTACGGCGAAGAGGTAACCGATGCAGCTGTGGTCGCAGGCTTGCTCGGCGCCGAGGACAGTCCAAACCCTGTCGTCTACATGAGTATGATCGAATACGATGAGGAGCTGGGACGCTACTACTTGGAGATCCCGACGAATGAGCTGAAGCCAGGATACTACTTCCTGGACCTGACCGGTAACGATGGCTCCCACTTCCAGGAGCTCCTAGAGCTGGTGGAGCCGGAGGAAATCGACTAGGCGACAGCGGGAGCCATCGCTTCTTGTGCGGCGGGGGAGGTTGTAAGGGTCTCCCCCGGCCGCGCTCTCTTCGATGCCCGGTGCTCCCCGGTTGGCCTCCACGCACCTCAGCGCATAAAGCAGGCTCTTTCCCAAACACCTGCTCCCACACGCTCCCACTCCCTGCGTCGGACCCTCGCTCGGCTCGCGCCGCGGACGGCTCGGCCCTCTGGTCAGGCCCCCGTGGCTTCACCACGTCCCCCTGTCCAGTAGGTCCCCTTCCCGGGGAAGGCTGCCTTCCTCGCTCGTCCCTCGAACTCCCCAAGTTCCGGCCC
>PXDM01000317.1 GCA_003565055.1 Paracoccaceae bacterium | reverse complement strand
TGCAGATCGCCAAGGAGCTGGTCGATGAATGCCTGAATGAATGGGCGGCTGACAGTCGCCCGGAAATCCGCGCCATCGTTACCCGCGCCTTCAATACCGACAAGGCAGGCCAGATCAACCGCTCGGAAATCTTCATGCTGTTGCGCCTCGAGATCGAGGACAAGCGCTGGCAGGAGGCGATGCGGGCGATCCGCGATGCGATGCGTGTGGTGGGCAGCAAGACCTATATCCGCTGCTACCAGCGCGACAGCCATGATGGCGCGTGGCGCGCTGTCACCATCGATCTGGCGAAGGCGTGATCCGGTGGTCGCCTATTCCTATCAGCGCCGGTTTGCCACTCCGATCAGGCTGGGGGTCAAGACCCAGACGATCCGGGGTCCGCGCAACCGGCATGCGCGGCCCGGTGAGATGATCCAGCATTACACCGGGCTGCGCACGAAGGCTGCGGCGAAGATTTGCTCAGACACGCGTTGCCTGCGCGTCGACCCAATCACCTTGCGGTTTTCGGCTGCGCTTGGCGGTGCGCCGGTACTGCTGAACACGGTCGAGATCGACGGGTTCAAGATCACCGATCTTGATCACTTTGCGCAGCTCGATGGGTTTGAGCACCGGCGCGACATGTCGGCCTTCTGGGTCCAGCACCATGGACCCATGGCCGAATTCAACGGTGTGCTGATCATTTGGGAGCCGCCCACCGACGACATTTCCCTTGCTGCCTGAAGGAGACCGCGATGCCTGAACAGACCGCACTGATTGAAGTTCCACTTATCGATGCCTCGGATCGCAGAAGCATGAGCCTTGTCCAAGAGCTTGGCGAAGGAAAGGTGCTCGGCCGCCCGGCGAAGTTCATGCTGACCACGAACGCTTCGCGGATCGAAGTCTGGGTGGACAAGCGCGTCTTCACCATTTCCGTGCGCGATTTGCTGGAAAGGTCTGTCGCCGCGATCGAAGCTGATCTGACTGCCCGGATCAAAGAGCGTGCGCTGGCCGTGCATGGCACACCGCCTTATCCGCCTGCCGCGCAGGCCGCGCGCGCGCTTATCGGGGCGCGGGAGGATGGAGAATGACCCGCGCGCTGCAACGCAAGGTCTTCATGGGCTGCCGCGCACTGGGTCTCGATGACGACACCCGTCGCGAGCTCCAAGCGCAGGTCACGGGCAAGACCAGCATGCGCGAAATGTCCGAAGCCGATTTGAAAGACCTGCTGAACGTCCTGGAAAACAGGGGCTTCAAGCCTGCGAAAAACCCCAACTGGAAGCCCACGGCAGACCGGCCCGATCTGCGCTATATCCACGCGCTCTGGGGCAAGCTCGGGCGCGCGGGCGTGGTCACGCCAGGGCGGCGCGCGCTCAATGCCTTCATCCGCAAGCGGTTCGAGGGGGCATGGGGGCATGTGCCGGTCGATGTCGATGCGCTGCGCGAGGCCGAGGAGATCGCCTCTGTGCTCGAGGCGCTCAAAGCGATGTGCCGTCGCAACGGATTGCGGGTGACCAAATGAAGAAGTCCCGTATCCCTGTCACAGATCATGCCGTGTTGCGCTATCTCGAGCGCGTCGAGGGCATGGATATCGAGCGCGTGCGCCGCGAGATCGGCGCACGCGTGGATCGCGCTGCCGATATGGGGGCCTGCGGTGTCATCATCGACGGTGTGAATTACAAGATCGATGGCGGTGTGGTCGCGACTGTCCTGAAGGTCGGGCGCTGCGATGTGCGCATCGGGCGCAAGCGTCGGGCGCGCGTGCGGCAATGACACAGCTTCCGGGCATCGCAGGTCAGATCGAGGAGGCCATCGGCCTCGATCTCGCTGTGCGGTTGCTCCGCCGGCGCGGTGGCTGTGAAATTCACATTCCGCGCAGGGTCGCGGGTTCAATGCTCGCCGAAATCATCGGCGAGGAAGCTGCCGCACGCGTGGTCGATGCTCTTGGCCCGGGCAAAGTGCTGCTGCCCTGCGGGAATTTACGCGGTCAGTTCGCGCGGCGCGAAGACGCGCGGCGGATGTTGCGCGCGGGCGCATCCCTGCAACAGGTGGCGCTCTCCTGCGACATGCACACCCGAACAGTCTCGCGGCTGCGCGCTGAAATCGAGGCGGAACAGGGGAATGCGCAGCGCACACTGCCGTTTGACAGGTCATAGGGCGATCTGCGAGAGTGTCGCGAAGCGTCTGGCGATCCCCCCTAGACAGGTGTCGAGGCGTAACCCTCCCCCCCGATTTGCGAATGTGCCCCCAGCAGCCATGGGGGTTTTTTTATGCAGACAAGTGCGCAGGGAGTTGCGTTTCTGGAGCGTCATGAAGGTGTGGTGCTCAAGGCCTATCGCTGCCCGGCGGGTGTCTGGACAATTGGAGCGGGACTGACTGCTGCCTCGGGCGTTGTGACGCCGCGCGCGGGTCAGGTGATCTCCGGCGCAGAGGCAACGCGGCTGCTGCAACTTGCCCTTCGGCGCAATTATGAGCCACGCACCAAACGCGCCATGCCCGGCGCGCGCCAGAATGAGTTCGATGCCGGGGCGAGCTTTGATTTCAACACAGGTGCGATCCATCGTGCGAGCTGGGTCACTCGCTGGCGCAACAAGGCCAGCGGTGTGCGTGACGCGATGCTGCTCTGGAATAAGGGCGGCGGGCGCGTCCTGCCCGGCCTGACGCGGAGGCGCGAAGAGGAATACCGTCTTCTGGCGCACGGCGATTACGGCAAGGGCCTGCGCGCTCCGGGTGGTCGTGACGGGCTTG
>PXDM01000249.1 GCA_003565055.1 Paracoccaceae bacterium | reverse complement strand
CCTGCGGGAGCGGCGCAAGTCGCAGGCAGGCTATACCTCGGGCAGTGAGCAGCAGATGACGGCGATTGGTCGCGCGCTGATGTCACGTCCGAAGATGATCCTTCTTGATGAGCCCTCGATGGGGCTGGCACCACAGCTCGTCGAGCAGATTTTCGAGATTGTCGCGCGGCTGAACCGCGAGCAGGGCGTGACCTTCCTGCTGGCCGAACAGAACACGAATGTCGCGCTGCGCTATGCGCATACGGGCTTCATCATGGAAAACGGGCGCATCGTGATGGAAGGGACCGCCACGGACCTGCGTGAGAACCCCGATGTGAAGGAATTTTATCTCGGCATGTCCGACAAGGGGCGCAAGAGCTTCCGCGAAGTGCGTTCCTATCGTCGCCGCAAGCGTTGGCTGGCGTGACATGGCCGATGGACCCGCGATGAGTGAGTCTGAGGGCAAGCCGATGACTGTTTTTGATGATCTTGAAACCCGGTCCGAAGACCAGCGCGCAAGCGATATCGCGCGGGCCTTGCCGCAAGTGCTGGCGCGGGCGAAATCTGCCCCCGGCATGGAAGCGCATTTGGGCGGGGTCGCGCTTGAGGACGTGACCGACCGTGCCGCACTTGCGCGCCTGCCCGTGCTGCGCAAATCCGACCTTGTGGCCGCCCAAGGCGCGCAGCCCCCGTTCGGCGGGCTGAATGCGACGGCGCTGGCCGATTTCGAGCATGTCTTCCAGTCACCGGGGCCGATTTATGAGCCAGGACGCGTCGCCCACGATTGGTGGCGGCTGGGGCGCTTCCTGCATGCCTCTGGCATCGGGCGCGGCGATATCGTGCAGAATTGCTTCTCCTATCACCTCGTCCCGGCGGGGATGATGTTTGAAAACGCCGCCCGCGCGGTCGGGGCGACAGTCCTGCCCGCAGGCACGGGCCAGACCGAACTGCAAGTCACAGCCGCCCGCGACATCGGCTGCACGGCCTATGCGGGGACACCGGATTTCCTGAAGGTCATTCTGGAAAAAGCCGATGCGATGGGGGTGGCGCTCAAGATCACCAAGGCTGTGGTGGGCGGCGGCGCGTTGTTTCCCTCATTGCGCGAGTTCTACACATCGCGCGGGATCACCTGTCGGCAATGCTACGCGACCGCTGATCTGGGCAATATCGCCTATGAGAGCGACGCGCTCGACGGCATGATCGTCGATGAAGGCGTGATCGTCGAGATCGTGCGCCCCGGCACGGGCGATCCGCTGCCCGAGGGCGAAGTGGGCGAGGTCGTGGTGACAAGCCTGAACCCCGACTACCCGCTGATCCGCTTCGCAACCGGCGATCTGAGCGCGGTGCTGCCGGGGCAAAGCCCCTGCGGACGGACGAATATGCGCATCAAGGGCTGGATGGGCCGCGCTGATCAGACGACCAAGATCAAGGGCATGTTCGTGCGCCCTGAACAGGTCGCGGCGCTGGTGGCGCACCATGATGAAGTGCATCGCGCCCGCGTCGTGGCCAGCCGTGCGGGTGAAAAGGATGTGATGACCGTGCGCATCGAAACACGGGCGACAAATCCGGCATTGTATGAAGATACGGTCCTGTCTACTCTGAAACTCCGTGGTCAGGTGGAATTGGTGCCGCCCGGATCGCTGCCCAATGACGGGTTGGTGATCGAGGATCTGCGCCGCTACGACTGACCCGCAAGACGCGGTAAGCGGCGGAGGGGTTTGAGACATGATGCGCAGAATTCTGACAGTGGCGTTGACCATCAGTTGGGGCGTCTCCGCGCAGGCCGATGGTGTGGCGCTGGTTTTGTCGAATGCGGAATACGACACGCTGCCCGCGATTGAGGCAGGGCTGGATGTTGGTCCGGTGGTCGAGGCGCTGGAGGATATGGGCTTTCTGGTGCTGTCAGGGAGTGACCTGACCGCCGAGGAAATGCGCGCCCAGCTTGCGGGCAGTTTCGAGCAGATGAGCCGCGAGCCGCCGGAGCGCGTCGTCGTTGTGCTCGCGGGTCATTTCGCCCATTCCCAGCGTGGGGTCTGGCTGATGGGCCGCGACAGCACGCGCGCGGGGTTAGCGCTGGCGGACGGGCAGGGGGTGCGGCTTGATGCTGTGGCCGAGATCGCGGCAACGGCGACTGACGCGGCGGTGCTTTGGCTGGCCGTGCCTGCGGATGCGGCCGATATCGGTCCGGGTCTGACGGCGGGGCTGCCGGAGGCGCTGGACCTGCCCGATGGGGTCGCGGCGCTGCGCGGGCCTGCCGCGCGGATCGCAGAGGGCTTGCGCGCCAGCCTGCGCCCCGGCACGACGCTGGCCACGGTCGCGCGGGCGGATCGCGCGCTGAGCGGCGAGGGGGCCTTGCCCGCGCGCATGGCCTTTCTGCCCGAGGGCTTCACGCCCGGCGCGCGCGCAGATGAACGCGCCTTCGCGCAGGCCGTGGAGGGCGACAGCGAGGAAAGCTTTCTCGCCTATCTCGCAGAATTTCCCAACGGGCTGAATGCGCAGGCCGCCCGCGCCGAGCTGGAGCGCATCCGCAATGCCCCTGACCGCATCGAGGCGGCGCTCTTCCTGCCCCGCGATGAGCGCCGCGCGATCCAGCGCGACCTGAGCGTGCTGGGCTATGACACGCGTGGGATTGACGGGATTTTCGGCCCCGGCACGCGCGGCGCGATCACAAGCTGGCAGGAGCTTCGTGGGCTGGAGGAGACGGGGTTTCTCGACCGTGATCAGATTTTCGCCCTTCGCGCACAGGCGG